>DSDU01000236.1 GCA_011056835.1 Deltaproteobacteria bacterium | reverse complement strand
CTTTGCAAACCCCATGTGGGGAGGAGGCTTCGGATGGGGATTCGGGCGAGGCCGCGGAATGGGAGGAAGAGGCGGATGGGGTCGCCGCAACTGGTTTTATGCAACGGGGGTACCCGGATGGCAGCGAGCCTATAGTTATCCAGCTTATGGATATGCCGGTGCACCCGGAGCATATTTCAGCGCATCGTACCCACCACCGCCAGGAGGTGAATATTCTAAAGAAAATGAACTTGACGCGTTGAAGGATCAGGCAGCATACATGGAAGAATCTCTCAATGAGATCAAAAAACGCATGGCTGAGCTTGAAGCAGAAGCCGACTAAGCAAATACGGAGAAGAGCGCCGGAGCAGTTGAGACAGTGTGGCGCTCTTTGTCCGTTTTTCAACAATCAAGGCAGTACATGCAGAATGGGTGGTAAGTGTTTTAAGCACTATACGAGTATACCGGATCAGCACATTGGCAAAAATAAAATTATACGAGGTACAACAGTATGAAAATAGCCGTCACAGCACAAGGCCCTTCAATGGAAGCCGCGGTTGAAGCGCGTTTCGGTCGCGCGCCGTATTATGTCATAGTCGACACTGATACAATGAACGTTGAGACCATGCAAAATCCGAACATGGCAGCCGGCGGCGGAGCAGGCATACAGTCAGCCCAGCTTATGGCTGACCGTGATGTAAAATATATCCTCACCGGGAACTGTGGTCCGAACGCATTTCGAGTATTCGGCGCAGCGGGTGTGCAGGTTATCGTGGGCGTCTCGGGGCGCGTCAGCGACGCCGTCAGTCAATTCAAAGCCGGCGCATTTAATACTGTAACCAAACCCAATGTGCAAAGTCACTTCGGCATGGGTGGCGCCGCCGGAACGGGCCGTGGCATGGGAGGCGGTCGTGGCATGGGTGGCGGCGGCGGAATGGGACGAGGAATGGGCATGGCAACGGGAGCGGCAGTAACGAAAACAGCCGGCACTGCGCCCCAACCGGATGCAACATCTGATTCGGCAGATCTGGAATCCCTGAAAGAACAGGCCCGGTTTCTCCAGGAACAGCTTCAGGACATCCAAAAGCGAATAGAAGAGACGGAAAAGAAGAAGCAGCGATAATCGTATACAATCAGGATACTTCCCCCGGAAAGGAGCGACTACTGTTGAAAATTGCAATCGCCAGTGGAAAAGGCGGCACCGGTAAAACGACAATAGCGACAAATCTGGCACTCATGTTGGTTGATGCGGGAAAAACAGTCCAACTTCTCGACTGTGACGTCGAGGAACCCAACTGCCATATTTTCCTGAAGCCTGTCATCGAATCGTCGAAAACTCAGACGGTGCCGTTGCCGACAGTCATCAAAGAAAAATGCACGGGCTGCGAAATCTGTGCAGATGTGTGTGAATATAATGCCATTGTTGTCATAAAAGGCGAGGTATTGATTTTCCCCGAACTCTGCCACAGTTGCGGGGCCTGTATGCTGTTCTGTCCCGAAGACGCCATAGTGGAAAAAGAAAGAGAAGTGGGAATCATCGAGTCGGGGACCAGCAATGGCATTCAGTTTATCCATGGACTTCTTAATATCGGAGAATTAATGTCTCCCGCCGTCATTCGGGGAGTAAAGGACTCGGCGTCAGACTCGGATATTATTATTCTCGATTCACCGCCAGGCACATCCTGTCCGGTGATTGAAGCGGTCAAAGACGCAGATTTCGTGCTCCTCGTTACCGAACCGACACCGTTCGGACTTAATGACCTGGAACTGGCCGTCGGCATGGCGCGTGAGCTGAAACTGCCGTCTGCGGTTGCCGTTAACAGGTCCGATGTGGGAACGGACGATGTAAAACGTTACTGTGAAAGAGAAAACATTCCTATTGTGCTTGAGATGCCGGACGATCGAAGGGTTGCCGAAGCGTACTCCCGGGGTGACATGATCGTTCGTGCCATTCCCGAATACCGGGAGGTTTTCACCACCTGCTGGTCGCACATTATCGAATTGGAAAACGACATCGCATCACGCGTTGCATACTACGAGGGGGCAGCGGAGAAATAATCATGAAAGAACTTATCGTAATAAGCGGCAAAGGAGGTACGGGTAAAACGAGCATTGTGGCGTCATTCGCAGCCCTGGCCTCAAAAAAAGTTTTGGCCGACTGCGATGTCGACGCAGCCGATTTACATCTTGTTCTCAATCCCCATATCGAGTACCGGGAGGATTTCAGCGGCGGCAAAAAGGCCCGCATACTCGAAGATGCCTGTATCGCCTGTAACCGGTGCATCGAGGAGTGCCGTTTCGATGCGATTCATTACCCGCAAACGGATGACGGCGCTGAAGCGGAGGTTCCGAACATAAACCAAATCCACTGCGAAGGATGCGGCGTATGCCATCGCGTCTGTCCGGCAGACGCCATTGCATTCGAGCCGGCCGTCAACGGTGAGTGGTATGTCTCAACAACCAATTATGGCCCCATGGTACATGCACGGCTCGGCATGGCTGAAGGAAATTCAGGGAAACTGGTAACACTGGTACGAAAAGAGGCACGACAAATTGCCGAACGTGAGGCCCTTGATTATATTATTGTTGATGGTTCACCGGGCATCGGATGCCCGGTCATCGCATCCATAACCGGCGCCGATCTTGTATTGGTGGTCACCGAACCGACGCTGTCGGGCAAACATGACCTCATGAGGGTGTCGCAACTGGCGAGCCATTTTCGCATACCCACATTGGTGTGTATTAACAAGTGGGATATAAATCCTCAAATCAGCGATGACATAGAACGGGAAGCCCGTGAAAACGGAATGAAGGTTGCCGGCAAGGTGCGGTATGATACGGCAATTACGAAAGCTCAGGTTATGAGAACCAGCGTTGTTGAATACACCGGCGGCGCCGTCTCCGAAGACATTAAGACATTATGGAGAAATGTTGTGTACGCCTTGGGATGAAGCGGTATTATCGGGGTTTGCCCGCTTCACAACATGAACATACAGTATCAGGAGGACACAATGCCGACATACGAATACCGATGCAGCGCATGCAGGCATGAATTTGAACAATTTCAGAAAATGACGGACGACCCGATAACCGTCTGTCCCGAATGCGGGGGCGCAGTTGAAAAATTGATCGGAATGGGGGGCGGCATAATCTTCAAGGGTCCGGGATTCCATGCCACGGACTACACAGCCCAAGGCACAGGCACCCGTTGCGGCAGGGAGTCAACATGTTGCGGAAAGGCGACTCCGTGTGATGTAAAGCCATGTGAAAGCTGACATGCATGGAACAAAAAAGAATACGAAAATATGTGTTCGGCCCCGTGCCGTCGCGACGTCTCGGCCGATCGCTGGGGGTTGATCTCGTTCCTTACAAAACGTGTTCATACGATTGCATCTACTGCCAGCTTGGCAGAACGACCCACAAAACAACCGAAATCAGGGGATATGTTCCTCTTGATGATCTTCTCGCACAGGTCCGGCAGAAATTGATAGAAATTCCGAGGCCCGATTACATTACATTGTCCGGCTCCGGTGAACCGACCCTGCACAGCGGCATGAAAGATATTATCGCAGGAATCAAAAACATGACGGATATTCCCGTCGCGGTGCTCACCAATGGATCGCTTTTCTGGATGGACGAGGTCCTCGACGCTGTGAGAAAGGCCGATCTTATCGTGCCGTCTCTCGATGGCGGCGATGAAGCCATGTTTCAGCGCATCAACCGACCGCACCCGGACATTTCCTTCGAAAAAATGATCAAGGGGCTGCAATCCCTGCGCACACACTACAGTGGAGCGATATGGCTTGAAGTTTTCCTTGTCGGCGGCATCAGCGATAATCCCGATGCTGTTGCAAAAATGAAGGTTCTGACAGACCGGATTGTACCCGAATTCATTCAGCTCAATACCGCAATCAGGACACCGGCGGAAGATTTCGTTCGGTCGGTTGGTCGGGAAACCATGGAAGCAATGCGAAACGTATTCGGCGACAGGTGCGAAGTCGTGGCCGACTACGATAAGATCCATGAACGACGGGAATTTCACTCAACCCGGGATGATATTCTGGAGACACTTCAGAGACGTCCCTGCACGATTGACGATCTTGCGAATGGACTGTCACTGCATCGCAATGAGGTCATAAAATATGTGCAGGAGTTAAGAGATAAAAAAATGATCCGAATGGAAAAACGAGGCGATAAAGTCTTGTATCTTCGAATTGGAAATAACATCAAAAATAGTATATGAATAAAAGAGTTCTTATGAAAGGGGAATGTACCTATGGGTAACAAAAAAAACGACAAACCTGAAAATAAAGGAGGTGAAAACCTCAAAAAATTTACGGAAGACGCCGACCTCAAAAGCAATCTTGGCCGCATCAAGCATAAAATAATGGTCCTGTCGGGCAAAGGGGGCGTCGGTAAGAGCACCGTCGCGGCTAACATCGCCGTCGCCATTGCCCTTGAAGGCAAGAAAGTGGGAATATTGGATACGGACTTTCACGGACCAAGCATTCCGACCCTGCTCAACCTCAATGATGCTCGTCCGACTTCGGACGGAAAATCCATTCTGCCGGTTAACTTTACCGATGACATTAAGGTTATGTCAATCGGCTTTATGCTCCCGAATCATGACGATGCGGTCATCTGGCGGGGACCGATGAAGATGAATGTCATCAAACAGCTTCTCACTGAAGTTAACTGGGGAGACTTGGATTATCTTGTTATTGATTTCCCTCCCGGCACCGGCGATGAACCGCTGTCTGTGGCACAACTTATTCCCGGCAGTGATGGTGCGATTATTGTCACGACACCACAGGACCTTTCCATCAACGACGTTAAAAAGTGCATCAACTTTTGCCGCCAGGTCAATGTGCCTGTGCTGGGTGTTGTGGAAAACATGAGCGGTCTCGTCTGTCCGCATTGTAAAAATGTGATCGACATCTTCAAAAAGGGCGGTGGAGAAGCCATGGCCGCTCAGATGGGAGTTCCCTTCCTGGGAAGAATTCCCATTGAGCCGATGATTGTCGAGGCATCGGATGCTGGAAAACCGTTTGTCTATCATTATTCGAAAACCGAGGCAGCAAAAGCTTTTTCAAAGGCTGTTGAGCCGATCCTGCACATACCGGAACGGGAAACATCAAAGTCCGGGCCCGACGAGAACCTTCCCGCCAAAAAAGACGGCAATCTAAGAATTGCGGTTCCCGTTGCGCAGGGACGACTCAGCGCCCATTTCGGACACTGCGAGGAATTCGCCCTCTTTGATGTCGACACGGAAGCCAAAGAAATCCTCGCGGAAACGAGACTTGCCGCCCCGCCGCATGAACCCGGACTGCTGCCGGTCTGGCTTGCCGAACGACAAACGGATGTAATTCTTGCCGGCGGTATGGGCCAACGGGCACAGGGACTCTTCACCGACAAGGGAATAAAAGTATGTATCGGTGCTTCAGCCGACGAGCCACAAAAGGTGGTGACGGCATACTTGAACGGCGAGCTGATCCTGGGCGACAATATCTGCGATCACTAGAACAAAAACCTGACGCGTCCGGTCATACATAGCCTATAATCATGAGAAGGAGGAAGCGACATGGCGAACAACACAAGCCTTAATGCGGTGGATGGAATCGAGATCCTGACTCTTCAGGACAATTACATCGAAATTACCGCAACAGATCATAGCGACATCATCAGACGGGCGGTCGGCGTATCGGCGAATGGAATCATCGACACCTCAATACAGGCGGAACACGGCTTTGCCGCACTGGTGAATATTACCGCCAATGATCAGACACGAACCCTTTTATTCGATTTCGGCTTTTCAGCGGAGGGGGCGGCTTATAACGCACGCAAATTAGGCGTCTCCATGAATTCTGTTGAACAAATGGCCCTCTCTCACGGCCACTCCGATCATTTCGGCGGATTTGATGCCCTGGTTCGCATGATAGAAAAACCCGGCATTGACCTGGTCCTTCACCCCGGCGCTTTTAAATATCCTCGATACCTCAAGTTCAGCGAAAAACTCAAAGCCTATTTCCCACGCGTGGAAAAAGAAAGCATCATCCAGGCCGGCTGCAATCTTGTTACAACCGCCGATCCGTATCCGCTTCTTGACGGTAATGCCCTGTTCCTGGGTGAAGTCGAGCGAACAAACGACTTTGAAAAGGGTTTCCCCATAGCTTTCTGCGTGGCTAACGGGGTCGAAACATGGGATCCCATTGAAGACGACACGTCGATCGTCATGAATCTGAAGGGCAAGGGACTGGTTGTCCTTTCAGGTTGCGCCCATGCCGGTATTGTTAATTCTGTAAACTATGCGCGGAAAATTACAGGCATCGACAAAGTGCATGCCGTTATGGGAGGTTTCCATCTTTCCGGTCCGCTCTTTGAGCCGATCATCGGCCGGACCACGGAAGAGCTGAAAAAAATCAACCCTGATTATGTCGTTCCCTGCCACTGCACGGGCAGAAAGGCGATTATGAACATTGAACGGGAGATGCCCGATCAATTCATACTGAATATGTCGGGAACAAAACTAACATTCAAGGCCTGATCGAACCTCACGGGAAGTCGAAAAAGCGGGGGAATCATCACATCCCATCCTGTCTTTCATTCCCGGACAACCGGCGATATATCCGTAAACGGGCAGAAGTGGTGAAATGCTTCGAACGTTCCGATATCATCCATTAACGGCGGAGTCATTGACGGACCTATCCCACATACGTTGTCCCGTACCCGGGAACACTCCACGTCTGTTCATCGGAGCCCCGCAAACTTTGTGCGACAAATATTCCATTGACTTAAAGCCTTTTTTCTTATAGTTCCCGTCGCGAAAAAAGAAGTTCTTATCGGAATCGCACCATTCACGAAAAGGCAGTATTCCTCAGATAGACCTCATCAATTCACATCAAAAGAATTTCTTATCAGATGCCGATAATGAACCGGAGTGAGCAGGCACTGTGGTGAGTATTAATATATGAAAAATTCTAAACCGGGACGTTTCTATTTTATCGATGGAACACAAGAGAGGCCGGAGATCCTGGAGGTGCGAAAAAGAATCCTCGCGGCACTGAAATGGCCGGTATTGACACTCGGTCTCATCGCCGCGTTTCTGGGAGCCATTCAGGCCTTCCAGCAGGGCCGGCATCTGTTTTCCCTCATCTATCTGAGCATTTACGGTACAGTTTTCACTGCCTTCATTCTGGACCGCATAACTTTTTCCTCCCGTGCCATGGTCCTTGTTGTCGGTCTTTATCTCTATTCCGTCGCAGTCATGATCCGGATCGGCCTCAGCGGAATCGGTCTCGAAATCATGATCCTGGCCTGTCTGCTCTCGGCGGTTTTCTGGGGGGTCAGAACCGGTCTCGCCGTCATTGGAGTCAGCACAATGGCGGTCGCCGGCGTGGCTGCAGGCCTGATCTCAGGGTTCTTGCCCGTTCACCAGGAACATATGCTTAATTCAACGTCGCTGCTTGCCTGGGCCACCACCGGGATGGTATTCTTAATGATAACGGTAGGATTTGTCTTCATCCCCCAGATGTTCCTCAATCGTCTCAAAGAGTCTCTTTCGCTCCTTGAAGACAGATCACAGCATCTCGAAGAATCCAACCTGATCCTCCAGAAGGAAATCGAAGCGCGGGAAAAAGCGGAGGAAGCCGTGAGAGAGGGCCATAAAATTATCAACAGAAGTCCGGCAGTCGCCTTTCTGTGGATAAACGCAGAGGGATGGCCGATAGAGTATGTTTCGGACAATGTCGAGAAGATGTTGGGTTACAAAGCAGAAGATTTTACTTCGGGGGCCATTACGTATGCGGAAATAATCCATCCTGAAGATCTGGAAAAATTAAGGGAGAAAGACAGAAAATTCCTCAGAGATTCATGGGGAAAAGATTTTTTTCTCAGCCGGTATCGAGTTTTTGCAAAAGATGGGAGTATAAAGTGGCTTGATCATATGACCTTCTTACGAAGGGACGGGGAAGGAACTATTACCCATTACGATGGGATCGTATCGGATATAACTGAACACATAAAAGCAGAAGATGAAAAGGCGGTCCTCCAGTCCAAACTCCAACGATCCCAGAAAATGGAATCCCTGGGACTTCTGGCAGGCGGGGTTGCCCATGACCTGAATAATGTCCTGTCGGGGATTGTCAGTTATCCGGAACTACTCCTGCTGGACCTGCCTGAAGACAGCAAGCTCAGAAAGCCCATCGAGACGATGCAGCAATCCGGGCACAGGGCGACTGCCATCGTCCAGGACCTGCTGACGGTAGCACGGGGCGTTGCAACTATTAAAGAACCTCTGAACCTGAATGACGCGGTACGTGATTATTTGGATTCTCCGGAGTTTAAAAAGCTTCTGCAGTTTCATCCCGCCGTCACCATCACGAGCACCCTTGATCCCAACCTGCTTAACATATGCGGTTCTCCGATTCATATAAGGAAGATCATCATGAACATGGTGTCGAATGCATCTGAAGCTATTGAGGGAAACGGAACTGTTGCCATAGCGACGGAGAACCGTTACATCGATCAGTCTTTAAAAGGGTATGATCATGTCACCATCGGTGAATATGCCGTTTTGTCCGTATCGGACGATGGTTCGGGAATTTCATCAGGCGATCTTGAGAGGATATTCGAGCCGTTCTATACAAAGAAAGTCATGGGCAGAAGCGGCACCGGTCTGGGATTGGCCGTGGTATGGCATGTAACGCAGGATCACGAAGGCTACATTGATGTGAAAAGCAGCGAGAACGGCACGACATTCGAGGTATACATCCCGATAACACGGGATGAACTATCGAATACGATCTCGACCATTCCCATGAGCGATCTGACAGGGAATGGAGAGACGATTCTGGTTGTCGACGACGTGGAAAGCCAGCGGGAAATATCCTGCACTATGCTGAATAAACTGGGGTATAAACCGATAGCCGTGTCAAGCGGTGAAGAGGCCGTTGAATATTTGACAGAGAATACCGTTGATTTACTCGTGCTCGACATGATCATGGATCCGGGCATAAACGGTCGTGAAACATTCGAGAGGATACGGAGGATCCACCCGAAACAAAAAGCCATCATCGTCAGCGGGTTTGCCCAAACTGATGAGGTCAAGGCGGCCCAGACGCTCGGAGCGGGCAACTATATAAAGAAGCCGTTGACATTACAAAGCTTGGGACTGGCCGTTAAGGAGGAGTTGAAGAATCAGCGCTGACGGCCGACCGGTGAAGATTTGATATCACGGTCTTAACCGTCATGCTCCGTCGAAGGCCTGCCAAGACGCCCATGAACTTTTTACGAAGTCGTCATTTTTGATATCAAGGATCCACGCGAGAAAACAGTGAATATCAAGGATAAAAAGTCTTAAGCCGGCATAATACACCTGAAACTCCCAGCTCAAGACAAAAATCCTCTTCATGCTCCGACATGACCGTTTCTTAAAGCTTTTGCAGTTCTCTCACGATATCTTCAAGGGGCGGCCTCCTGTTGATATCATGGACATCGATATAACGGATGATACCGTTTTTATCGATGATAAAAATGGCCCGTTCGGTTGTCCCGTCCGATCGAAGGACACCCAGTTTCTGCGCAAGCGCGCCGTGCGGCCAGAAGTCGGAAAGAATGGGAAACCAGAGATCTCCCATCTGATTCGTCCATGCAAAGAGGGTCGGAATATTATCCGCCGATATTCCCAGAAGAACCGCATCATATTTTTCGAAGACCTGCCTGGCGATGTTGTAGCCCGGCCACTGATCCGAACATACCGGCGTCCACGCGGCCGGGATAAACGACAAGACGACATTCTTCTTCCCTTTGAACCGGCTCAGGGACACCATGCCATTCTTCACCGACGGGAGGGCGAAGTCCGGGGCGGGATCGCCCGCTTTCACCTTGAGAACACTGTCGACTGGCTTCAACATCCCCGTATTATAAATATTGTTTTCATATACCGACGAGACCCCGAAGGCATTTCCGGCGATCATACAGATTGACAGGATGACTGCCATTCCGATCAAGGATATTTTTGTTCTCATGTCACCACCCTCCTCATTTAAGCCCTGATTCCTTCAGGATTAGTTCGAGAAATGAATCGGCCGTTTCAAACTTTCCCTCGTAGGTGAAAAATATTTCAGCAGGTTTCCCCTTTGTAATGGCAACCCCGTAAAAAAACGGTGTCCGAACCCCTCCTATCCTATCATGGATTGCATAATCCTTGTCAGGAAACAAAGGGAACGGCACGGCATATGTCTCTCTGAAATAATCAACCTCGAAAGGTGAATTTCCTGCTCCGATTCCGATGAGTTTAACCTTTCCCCTCGCCATGGGGTTATTCTCTATGATTCGATACAATTCATTGACGGCAGGAGCCTCTTTCTGACAGTGGGGACAATACATGCTGAATATTTCGACAATAACCACGTGTGCCGCAATATCGGGTATATCGAATTTCCCACTCCCGGACAGGCCGAGATATTTCTTATGGGCCGCATCATCGGGAACAGCCAGTTTAACCGAAGGAAAGAATGCTCCTTTGGTGAGGACTTCTTCCCCGGCAATGACCGACGAAGTGCCTGTCAGCATGAGGATACCCAAAATCGCCGCCATCTTCACAAACGATCTCTTCATATCATTCCTCCTTTCTCATCGGACTTTGTTGGTGCCATGCATTTTACCGTGTAACGTCCTTTAAGAAAAGCATGAATTTTTCTTGTCTGTCATAATTGTTGTCTTGATTACCTGTGCCGCCATCCTCTCGTCGAGATCATCCGCGGCCGGATCAGACATGCAATCATTATCATGCGATATTTCCCAGGGCTCAGATAATAAAGAATGAAGAACGGATCACCTTTCGTATGATCTCACACCGGCTACCTGTTCTCTTCACGTCCAGGACAACAACGTAAGGGCAACCCGGGGAGAAAACTATTCTTCAGCACCGGATCGAAACAACCGATAAGCAGATGAAGAAAACGATTTACGAACTCTAAGAACCGACCGATGATGAAATTAAAGTTGTTGATGTGGACGGCCAATAGAGTTACAACATTCTATAATTTTCGCGCTTCGCGTCTCGAGGTTGACATGTCCGTTTTCGAGTCACGCAATTCCACGCACGAAACGCAACGCCTGACTCATGATCTGCAAATAACAATGAATCGCCGAACGGGAAAGACATCCAATGAATAAAACGTTTACCATCCGTGTCGTCACCGTCATTGCAGCGGTTCTTCTTTGTTCCGTGCCAATCAATGCCGAGGAGAAACCGATCACCCGGGATGCGGCGCCTCATTTGAAGTACGTTGCAGAGTTCGATGGAGGCATCCTCTACAAGGCGGATGTCTTTAATGTGATCGAACTCCACGGCAATTATCACCAGATGGGCCGCCAGTACGGGAAGCTGCTCAAAGACGATTTGAAGAAATTCTATGACGGCGCCGTAAAAAAATTTCTCATCGGACGGGAAGGACTGACGTCGGAGGAAATGGTCGTCCGTGCCCGGTCCGTTTTCGACATATATCCTCAACGCTTCAAGGCGATACTCCACGGCATGGAAGAAACCTCGGGGATCGAACTTGACAAGCTCATGATCCTTGATCAGATCGTGGCATTTCCCTCCATAGAGAACAGGCATTTTTGCTCGTTTATGGCGACATGGGGAAACTATACATCGGGGAAATCTCTCGTTATAGGGAGAAACTGGGATTTTGCTCCGACATTCAAAGAATTTGTGCCGTATTTAACGGTGGCCGTTTATAACCCTGACGATTCGAGCATTCCTACGGCCAGCATCGGATATGTCGGCCAGATAAACACCTTTACCGCCATCAATGAAGCGGGGTTGGTTCTTGCCACGAACGAAGGCGTTGCCTCGGGCGGCCGGGTCTTCCATGACAACAGAATCAGCCCGCTCATCCTGAATATGGCCTTTCTGTTCGATTCGTTTACAATGAAACAGCTTGATGCGGCGCTGAATACGGCCCGCACGGGCTTCCCTTTTATCGTCAATGTTGCCGACCGAAATGCCGCGTACTCGTATGAGTGGCCCACGTTCGGAATCAAGAAACGAAGAGGCGTTCACGGCGGGCTCCTCGTCGCGACGGATCACTTCGTCGATTCCTCCTGGGGAATCGTGAAACCGAACCGGGGAATGGCCGACGATTCGGTCACACGGCGGAACAACCTCCTTGCCCTTGCGGATAAATACAAGGGAACCTTCAATTCGGCCGTCATGAAGACGGTTCTGGATACGTCGATTGAAAAGGGTGGAGCAACCTGGGCGGTAGAAACGTACAAAACAACGTACCAGATCATCGCCATTCCCGAACATCTGAAACTATGGCTCAAGTCCCCGGAATTCCGGGACTGGACCGAGATTGACCTTTCCATGCTCTTCAGGAATTAACATCTCAGCTCACAGCAAAAAATCCCGAATTTCACTTTGCCGTCTCCGATCCACGAAAATCCGATCAGAAGAAAAGATGCCGTTCCGTTATATATGGACGAATGAGCCGATACGGATCATATTCATTGTTTTCATACCGGCTCCACACGACATGGGCTATGAAATCGATAAACTGGAGGGTTAGGTTTTTTTTGCTCTCCACCGGTATGTGTCGTATTACCGTTGCCGAATTTAATTCAAACCAGAGCTTCGTCTTCAGATAGTCCACCAGGCTGTTGCCACTCGCCACTTTTATCGTTCTCGGATCGGGAATAAAATCCACAGCGGCACACTCCCTGATCTCCTGAAGAATGGCAAAATGCACCATATAATTATAGAGCTTGTTTGCATCGGATCGAATATGGGGCTGGACGTTTTCTTTTTTCACCGTGATTACACTGATCGTGATGGAGGGCTCCCGTTCCAAGAGATGAATCAATTTCTGAATAAAGCGGCTGGTTTCATCTTTCGTCAGAAACTGCCCCTTCAATTCACCGCTTGAAGACAGTTCCCGTGATTTATAAAATTTCCTGATGATCCGTTTCGGTAAGTGAGCGTGAGTTTTGGGTATTATGAGCGCGGCAATGGTCAGATAGCGGCTTGACCCGCCGTTCCGGTAGGGTTTGTCAAGAGACCACCCGAGATCTCCGCTTTCATCAAGGTATACGTTCATATGAGAAAAGCGGCCCCTGGGTCCGGTGCACCTACAGCACACTTATGACACGAAGCATCACGGCTCTCCCAGGATTTACCCGCTTTCAAAGTTTATAAGAAGAATGCCCCCGCTTGTCAAGTTTAATTTTCCATCGCTTTTGATAAAGCCGAATACCTGATTATTTTCGACCATGGCATTTTCGCCCAGAGCAGCGGTCTTCCTATTCGCCGATAATCTTAACGAGAATTCTTTTTTTTCTCCTGCCGTCGAATTCACCATAGAAAATCTGCTCCCACGGGCCGAAGTCAAGCTGCCCCTTCGTAACGGCAACAACGACCTCTCTCCCCATCACCTGCCGTTTCAAATGGGCATCTCCGTTATCCTCGCCTGTCCTGTTGTGAAGATACCGGGAAATCGGTTCATGTGGAGCCAGTTCTTCGAGCCATCGCTCGTAATCCTGATGGAGCCCCGATTCATCATCATTAATAAAAACGGACGCCGTAATGTGCATCGCATTGCACAGAAGCAGCCCTTCCCTGATCCCGCTTTCTCTCAAACACTCGTATACCTGCGGCGTAATGTTGATAAATGCCCTCCGTGTCGGTATATGGAACCATAATTCTTTTCGATAGTTCTTCATTATGTCCTCCTTCTCGTTCGTCGTAATTCACATATTGTCGTGCAGAAACAGCAAACCGCACATCGGACACCGGAGACCCTGGTTTCTTTCTACGAAAACCTGATCCCCGACGTTACCCATGTCTTGACCTATTCACTTTCTTATACTGGCCACTTACCACTTATAACTTCTCCCACACGACACCCCCTGTTCCCTGCCTCAACCCTCGGCCCTGTTCCGAGTCCCGGGCTTTGTATTCTGACATTTGACATTCTTTTTTTCAACGGTTTGACTTCCTTACATGATAACAGACAGCCGATCAACGGAAGCTCAGCATCTCCCATGTTTCTCCAACTCGCGTCCAATCACGTTACACATTTTTCTTGCAAAACAGAAATAATGTTTATAAATTGCAAACCTTGTATGACTTGCAACAGATGTCGGCAGCACAGCAAGGGGGTTTTACGGAAAAATAAGCAGCGATCACATTCACTTCGCACCCTGTTCCCTACTGTTCGCATACGCAACCCTCGATTGCAGGAGAACCGCCATCATTCCTCAGACAAAAACGCGACATGACACGGGTGCATCATTCGCGATAGTGGCAGTCATATAAAAATAAGGGAATCGAGAGCAACATTATGAAACATGTCCTGAACGTACTGAAATCGTCAATCGACGGAGTCAACTTTACAAAACTCATGGCGCTTGGAAATGAAAAGCTCCACCGATTTGTTGCCAACGCCATTACAACGTGTCGCCCCAGATCAGTCTTTATCTGCACCGACGCGCCTGAGGATATCAAATACATTAGGCAACTGGCCCTTGATCAGGGCGAAGAGATTCCTCTCGCCATTGAGGGACACACGGTACATTTCGACGGCTATCTCGACCAGGCCCGTGATAAGGAGCACACGAGATACCTGCTGCCTGAAGGAAAGGATCTCGGCGTC
Organism: Deltaproteobacteria bacterium; assembly: GCA_011056835.1. Taxonomy (GTDB): domain Bacteria; phylum Desulfobacterota; class Syntrophia; order Syntrophales; family UBA6807; genus DSDU01. The sequence continues at coordinate 20,805 of DSDU01000236.1, read as the reverse complement.
AACATCAATGCCATCGATAAAGAATCGGGAGAGGAAGAGAGTCGGATGCTGTTCAACGGCATCATGAAGGATAAAGTGATGATCGTGCGATTCCTCAGCCTCGGTCCGACCAACTCAGATTTTTCCATTTCGTGCTGCCAGATAACCGATTCCGCCTATGTGGCTCATAGCGAAAGCCTGCTGTATCGTCCCGGGTATGAACAGTTTAAAAATATCGGATCCTCGAAGGAGTTCTTCCGAATTCTTCACTCAGCCGGGGAACTGGATGATCATAATATCAGCAAGAACATCGACAAGCGGCGGGTCTACATTGATCTGGAAGAAGAACTCGTCTACAGTGTAAACACCCAGTATGCAGGAAATACCGTCGGGCTTAAAAAGCTCTCCCTCCGACTGGCAATCAGGAAGGCCGCCCGGGAAGCCTGGCTTGCCGAACATATGTTCATTCTTGGCGTTAAAGGCCCCCATCAAAGGGTCACGTATCTGACCGGAGCGTACCCGAGCATGTGCGGTAAAACATCCACGGCCATGCTGCCCGGTGAATACATCCTCGGTGACGATCTTGCATATCTGCGGAAGCGGGCCGGAAAAGTCTACGGCGCCAACGCCGAAAGCGGCATTTTCGGGATCGTTCAGGATATCAGTGAAAAAGACGATCCGGTCATATACAAGGCCCTGACAACGCCCCGCGAAGTCATTTTCTCAAATGTACTCGTCAGTGACGGTGTTCCGTACTGGCTCGGCGACGGCCGCGACACCCCGAAGCGAGGGATTAATCATTCCGGTGAATGGTTCGAAGGCAAGAGGGATGCCAAAGGCAACATCATCCCCCTGGCGCATAAAAATGCCCGGTACACGATCAGCCAGATGGAACTGGAGAACTGCGACACGAATATTGACAACCCCGACGGCGTCCCCATCTCAGGAATCATTTACGGAGGCCGAGATTCGGATATATCCGTTCCCTGCGAAGAGGCTTTCGACTGGAATCATGGTGTCATCACCAAGGGGGCAAGTCTCGAATCGGAAACCACCGCCGCAACGCTTGACCGTGAAGGAGTGCTCAGTTTCAATCCGATGTCGAATCTGGATTTTCTCTCCATGCCGATCGGCACGTACATAAAGATGCACCTGGACTTCGCGAAATACCTCGACATGATACCCGTTATATTTGCAGTCAATTATTTTCAGAGGGAAAAGGGAGTCTATCTGACGGGCATGCATGACAAGCATGTCTGGGTCAAGTGGATGGAGCTGCGCATTCACGGCGAAGCAGACGCCCTGACGACACCCACCGGATTAATTCCTGTTTATGAAGACCTGAGGCGCCTCTTTAAAGAAGTGTTGAAGAAGGATTACACCCGTGACTCATATGTCAGGCAGTTCAGCTGCCGCGTGACAGAGAATCTGGCGAAAATTGATCGCATAGTATCAATTTACAACAAGGTAGCCGAAACGCCGCCCCTGTTGTTCGAGCTTCTTGATGAACAAAAGCAGCGCTTGCTGAAAGCTCGGGAAAAGTACGGCGACAGGATATCGCCGTTTGATTACTGACGTGTGAATCGGAAATTCGTGCAGCAAAATTCATAAAAGGGAACCTGACACCCACAGCCGGGTTCCCATCTTTTACTGATGTCCTGAGCTCAAATCGTTACCCATGTCTTGACCTATTCACCGCTTATCACTTCTCCCACACGCCACCCCCCCTGCATCCAGTCATTTTCCCGTGCTTCATCCCGATCATACATTCCTGGAAACGGCGCTCTACAGGATCGACCTCCGTCCGTTGTATCGCTCCGTGTCGTAACACTTGTCCACATCGACGACTTTGAGCCCCCTGGTCACCACTTCCTTGAGGGGAATGCTGGTAATTTCTCCTCTCACCAGGCTGGCCATACGACCGAAATCTTCATTGACGATCATGTCGACGGCGGCGATGCCGAATCGCCGTGCCATCAATCGATCATGGGCCGACGGCGTTCCGCCGCGTTGCAGATGACTCAGAATGAGATAGCGGGTCTCGAATCCCGTTCTTTTTTCAATTTCGTCGGCCACATATCGGGCGATTCCTCCAAGTGATTGATGTCCGAAGTCGTCGATTTTCACATCCTTGGTAAACTCTTTCATCCCCGATGGTTTGGCTCCCTCCGATACGACGACGATGCTGTAGCGGATTTCCCGGCCTTCCCGTTCCTGCAGGAGCGAGCACAGATGCTCGATATCAAAGGGATGTTCCGGAATGAGGATGATAAAAGCGCCGCTGCATTCACCGCCGTTGAGGGCAAGCCATCCGGCATGACGACCCATCGTCTCGACAACGAAAATGCGGCTGTGGGAGCCGGCAGTCGTTCGGAGGCGATCGATTTCCTCCATAATGACATTGACAGCCGTATCGAATCCGAGAGAATATTCAGTCCCCGCAAGGTCGTTGTCAATCGTTTTCGGAATACCCACCGTCTTGATCCCCATCTTGTGAAGCCGATAGGCAACTCCCAGCGTATCCTCACCGCCGATTGCCACGATAACATCTACCTGAAGCTTCTCGATATTTTGAATCAGCCGTTCCGATCGATCGTTTTTCGGATTGAACGGATTTGTCCGAGATGTCCCCAGGTTGGTGCCTCCGTACCGATCCCATGTGCGGACCGTTTCCTCATCAAGCTTTCGCAGGTAACGATCTCGGCTGGTCGGATTGTCCGGATCGATTTCGACAAGCCCCTTCCAGCCGTCCATAATACCGACGACATCAAACGCCACAGCACGGCGTGCCGCGAGACGGGGATCGAGTGCGGTTTTTGTCACCCACTTGATCGCCCCATTCAATCCGGGGCAATCCCCTCCCCCGGTCAAGACTGCAATTTTCAATGACATGAAATGCTCCCTTAAGTGACTGTCGAAAACGCCCCTCTCCTGCGTTACTCCTGTCCTGCATCGCTGCAAAGCACCGATACATACGTCTTCTTCTCAGTGCTCCGGAAGCGCAGACAAAGACCGCCGGCAGGCAGGCATTGTGGAACAACAACAACGATAAGCCCCCATCAATATGATCCACATGGCAAGCACATTCCGGTGCCCTGTATCCGGACATTTTTGAACAGTCTCGTTTTTTGATCTTTTTAACAACCGGTTAAGGCTTATTTACTCGATATAGCCCAACGATTCCTTCTTCAGGAACGAAAAATCGATCTGATCATGCCGATAAGGCAGTGAATTTCTGATATGATCAGGAATCGCTCCCCATGTCGATTCGAATTTCTCCAGGTACGCCTGACGTCCCTTCATGAAATCCTTGACCTTTGATATCAATAATTCCTTTTCGAAGAATTTGGGGTACGCAATCATATAATCCATGTTTGCCCGGTCACTTTTTATGGGATGATGATACCCGAGATGATCCGGATCGGTGCCGAAGCGCAACTGCACCCGAAGAATGTCACTGTATGAAGCAAGTGACTGACGGAGCGTCACTTTCTCATCATGTTCGCCGATGGTACCCGTATTGGCCAGATAACATTTGATGCGGTTTTTTTTGATGATGCTGTAAAAGAGCATGGCATGTTCCAGACGATCACCCGTAACAAAGGGATCAAGAAAAAATACCCGTTTAAAGTTACCGGCCTCATCGGGGTTCCCGCCGGTACTCTCGATCGATTCACCGTAAATAAACTGCATGGTAGCCTGCTCGGGTGTCAGTCTCGATATCACATTGGCGAGGGGGTTTCTTGTGAGCATGATGATGTAATCTACCTTGTCCGCCCGCAATCCCTTGCTGGCGAGCCCCAGCTTATCTCTTCTGATAATGGCCCGGCCGTTGCCGGTTTTCCCGGTATCCTTGAAATCAGGCATATAAGGATAGCGGGAAATGGCGACGTTCTCAAGAAATGTGTCTGATGCAAGAGCGGCACGGAGGATCTCCGGCTGGCTTTCGTCAAGGCCTTCCGTTTTAATGTAGACTCCGCCCATCTCAAACGCCGTGTAGCTTCCGTCGCATCCGAGGGTGCCGCCGTCATCACCGAGCATTTCCGAAGATTCTCTCGGAAGTTTTGCCAGTTTCCTGCAAAGGGTCGTTGTCTTCCCCGTAGCGGTCAGTCCTGAAACCCCCGTCACCCGTTCCTGCAGTTCAGGCCTTTCTGTTTCAAGATCGTAAATCCAGAGGTAATCTTTTCGTGCGCCGCAATGAAGAAAAATGCCGAGCTTATCAATGGTTTTCACACGCCAGCTTTCAAACTGAAAAACTCCTTTTTTCCCTTCGCCAAGGTACGTGGTGTTGCGGCATATTTTGACCTGATCGCCCCGTTCCTCCCCCATCCAGAGACGAACGGTTATATCCTTATCAATCAATTTTTTAAACTTGTTCGGTTCAAAGTACTCATCGGTAAAAAAAATGATTGTATAGGTAGGATTGTCAACAACCCTCGATGCCGGCGAGTCTTCAAAGAGCAGTTTCAAGCCGTATGCCATATGAGTAAAAGCTTCCGGCATTATGAACCGAACGGTTACCCCGTCCCTGCCGTCACCGACGATCGTATCGACTGATACGATCTTTTCATTTCCCAGGCATTCGACGGCATGCGTCGCCAACAATTCCTCTTCAGGTCCGAAGGTATCATCAATATTATTCTTTGTATGGGGCGCCGATCGTGACATGGGTTCCGAATCCGCGGCAACCGAGCCGATATGGGTCTGAATGACCCCTTCCTGTCGGAGTGCCAGCTCTTTCAATTCACCCAGAGATTTACCCTCAATAAGTCGTCCTTCACGTTTGGCGTCACAGTAAATTCTTACGGCCGCCTTTTTGAAATAATTGTCCATGGCTCACCTGTATCGTTTTATTGTCCGTCGGGCACCTTCACCTAAACGTCTGATAACCGTCATTCATTTACAGCAGGAAACCCGAAATGTAAGGGACTGCAGCGCTCTCGAATCCTAGACTCTGCGTCTGGAATCGATCAGACCGAAGAGTTTTTCTCCGTCGATTCGCCGTTTGAAAAGTGGCGTCGTTTCTTTATAGTACGGTGGCAGCGTATCTTCAAAACAAGGTTTATCCGGATTAACGTAGAAAATACCGAGCAACATCTTTTCCGCTTCCGTCGCCCGTTTGAATGCGGCAAATCGATCCGACGGATCATACGAAGCTTCATGATATGCCGTATTCTCCTTGAACCACTGATACGTATTCACTTTATTAAATGAAACGCAGGGCTGCAGGATTTCCACAAGGGCAAACCCACGATGCGAAACGGCCTTTTTAATTATATCTTTTGTCTGATCGTGATCACCGGCAAAGGCCCGCGCGACAAACGAAGCGTTCAAGGCGACAGAAACCGCTATCGCATTAAACGGTTCTTCCGTTACGCCACGCACCTGAACGGGTGTTTTGAAGCCTATGCTGCTCGTCGGAGATGCCTGCCCTTTTGTCAGCGCATAGACCATGTTATTGTGGACGATGACGGTAATATCAGGATTTCTCCGAATCGCGTGGATAAAATGATTTCCCCCTTCACCGTACATATCGCCGTCGCCGCCTTCTGCAATAACCGTAAGCCCCGGGTTTGCCGCCTTGATCGCCGTGGCTGCCGGAACAGCCCGGCCGTGAAGACCGTTGAATACGTTCGTTCGAACATAGTGAGGCGTCTTTGCCGCCTGACCGATTCCCGATGCAATCACAAGTTTTTCAGGCCTGACGCCGAGCTCCGTCAGCGCCCCCTTCAATGCGGTGAGAATGCCGAAATTCCCGCATCCGGGGCACCATGCTATATCGATCTGCCCCATATCAAATGGTCCCTTTTTCATAGATTACCCTCCTGAGGCGTTAAAGACGCATATGCAAAAGATTAGGATCGCCGTCATCATTAAAACGACAACCGTCACAGGCATATATAATACAGAAGCAACGAAGAAAGTCACTCGATTACTTCACTCAACCGATCAGTCACTTCCTCAACGGTATACTGGAGGCCGTTGTACTTGAGAATCCTGTGATGCACATCATACCCGGTGCGAAGCTTGATGAGATTCGCAAATTGCCCCGTCGCATTTCCTTCGATCACCACGACGCTTCGGGCCTTCTTCAGATAATCCGCCGTCAACGGGTGCAATGGATATACCTGCTTGAAATGAAGAAAGGATACATCATCCCGATTCATCATGGTGAGCGCCTCTTTGATTACATGATACGTCGATCCCCACCCGACGATCAACACCGAGTAATCATCCTTGCCGATCAGTTCCGGCGGCAGAGCATCTTTCTCCATTTCTGTCATTTTCGCCAGACGCTTGTCCGCCATGGCGACTCTCAGATCGAGATCTTCCGTGATGTGACCTTCCTCATCGTGTTCATCACTGTCGACGGAAACCAGCCCCGTGCCGAATCCCGGAATTCCGCGGGGTGACACGCCATTTTCCGACAGCACATATCGCTTATATGATTCATCGGTTTCGATGAAACAGTGAATGGCACCGGTGTCCGAAATTCCGACCGAAGGAATATTATAATATGAATCCATAAGATACTGATCGGTAAGGATAAACACCGGAACTTGAAATTTATCCGCCGCATTGAAAGCCCTATGAGAGAGGTGAACGGCGTCCTCAAGCGAACCGGGCGCCATGATGATCCGCGGAAATTCACCGTGCCCTGAATACAGTGCAAGCTGAAGGTCCCCCTGTTCCGTTCGCGTCGGAAGTCCCGTTGCAGGTCCCGGCCGCTGAGCAAGGTGTATGACCACGGGAGACTCGAGCATGCCCGCCAGTCCCACCGCCTCTTCCATCAGGGCGAAACCACCTCCCGAGGTGGTCACCATTGCCCGTGCGCCGGCATACCAGGCCCCAAGGGTCATGTTCATGGCGGCGATCTCGTCTTCGGCCTGTTCCACCACAATGCCGAACTCATCTGCATGGGCGGCAAGAAAAACGAGAACGGCCGTGGATGGAGACATGGGATATGAAGCGACAAAGTTGCACCCCCCGGCAATGGCTCCGATGCCCACCGCATCGGCTCCATTCATGAGGATCTCGCCGGCAACGTCCGGATGTGCCGTCACATCGACGCCGATCCTCCCGGCATCAACCAGCGTTCGGGCTGCGTCGTACCCACGTCCCCCTGCTTCCTTGTTCTTGTCAATGATACTCTGGGAACTGCCCGTAAAAAACGTCTCGATCATGTCATCAAACTGCCGTCGATCCACGGAAAAAAGTCCCGCGATGACACCCGTGGCAACCGTGTTGATATAAATGGCGCCACCCACATCGGATGCTATATCCGAATAATGAATATCAATACAGTTAAAGGCTTTGTCGTCGCCGTCGGGGAAAAGCTCCTTCATTTCTCCGATTATTACCGTATCCTCATGTATCCGTCTCCCGACATGCTCCAGTGCTTTTCTGTCAAAGGGAATCAAAATATCAATTCTGTCGACGGGAGAAGACACCCGGCGCGAGGAGACGCGAATCTGAGTAGAATTGCTTCCTCCGCGAACGCGGGACATATATTCCTTCGTGCCGAAAATGTTGTACCCTGAAAATTTCAGCACCTTCGTCAGAATCTGCTCCACCGTCTGTATTCCCTGTCCTGCCTCACCGCACAGGACGACCGATACATCGTCTTTTTTTTCTACTGATGAATGGGACATCGGCACATCTCCTTATCGTCGATCGTGTAGTTCGCCCATGGGATATGGGGGATCGTCGTTCGTTGTTGGGCTGTCTTTCACCTCCAACCAGAAACCTGGGACCTGTTTTTTCACCATGAACCCCTGATCCTTAACCTTATGCCGTTATAACGTATACGACACCAACATCTGAACAAAAACTGCACTTGGTGTAAATAAAACACTAACAGGAACGTTACGAATCGTTACGATGCTACATGAAAAGTTGCGCTTCACGGCAATCCGCCGAGTAGGGGTCGAACAGGGTGTTACGAGGAAGCATGCGAAGTGTATTGTCCATATGGGCGCCGATGATGATTCGTGAAAGAATGATCACATTGTCCATTGCCATCAATTTATTTCCGCTGAAAAACCGGGCATCATCCACTTCCCGGCCGTCAGCCGCCGGCTCTCCATCCTTATACGTCATGAGAAATACCATATACAAATCCGTTGTCACTGAATCCCGGCATCGGCTCCGAACGGCAATCACATCCCGGGCTTCAGCGGTAATTCCCGTTTCTTCATGTATTTCCCGTTCCACCGCCGTATGGATCGCTTCACCGGCTCTGACCCGCCCCCCCGGCAGAATCCACCAACCGCAGTACTCTCCATAGGCGTGCTTCACCATCAGATAGGAATCATCTCTCACGACAAGTCCGCCGACACCGATGAAGTTATTGTTTCCTGATGTCGCCATGAGTCATCCATTCCGTAACATATTCTTCGCTCCGTCAAATCGTGGCTATGGCGAATTGCGCATCGCCGCATGGCTTTTCGACCCGCGACTCACGAAGCCGGAGCCACAGCCGAAGAGATTCCGGCCATATTTACAGCCGTCATATATGAGGGAGAGTTGTATCCGGATACCGGTTCATCAAATAATCACGGAGCGCATCGCGGGTACTCGAAAAGGCGATCCTCTCCCATGGAATCGCACGGGGCGCGAACAGCCGCACCTCCAAGGCTTCATCGGCGGCCTTCAATTCACCGCCGATAACCGCCGCCCCGTACACGATAATAACAGCGGCAACATGAGAGTATGAATATACACCGATCAGCGATATGATTTCAACAGTAAGGTTTACTTCCTCTCTGGTTTCACGAATCGCCGCATCGGGAACCGACTCGCCCACATCGACAAAACCGCCGGGAATCGCCCACATCCCGTAGCATGGACCAATTCCTCTCTTGAGCATGACGATGCGCCCGTCAATTTCAATAATGGTGCCGGCGACAACCTTCGGGTCGAGATAAAATACGAAGGCGCATTGCGAGCAGACCAGACGCTCCGGTTCTCCCGCTTTAATCAGTCTGCTCTTGAGACTGCCGCCGCATCGGGGACAAAAGGTATATGTCTCATGGTAAATCATAATGAAGATATTCCATGAAAAGTCTATAAAAAGCTGCAATCACCAGGGAATGGGTAATGACATTTTCCCGTATCAGACAGGAAATTTCCGCAAGAGGATGCAGCACGACTTCGATATCTTCCTTGTCGTCCTGTTCCTGTCTTCCCGCCAACACGGCGTTTCGTATCAGGTATGTATAGCAGTCGTTATTCTGTATGGCCGGGTTCGGATGTACCATTCCCAGTAGAATCACTTCACTTCCTTCATACCCTGTCTCCTCTCTGAGCTCCCGTTTTGCTGCACCTTCAGGTGTATCGCCCGGTTCAACAAGTCCACCGGGAATTTCAAGCGTCACGTTTTGAATGCCGTGGCGGTACTGGCGGATCATGACAACTTCATTCTGCCGCGTAAGGGGAATGACATTCACCCACGGCGGCGATTCAAGGACGTGAAAATGATGGTCAAGACCGGTTCTCGGCGATCGAGCCCGATCGGTTCTGATATTGAAAACCCTGTACGAAGAATTACAATGAGACGCTGTTACTTTCCACGGCTCCGGCGGCATTCATCCTCCCCTGTTTATTCTGAAAGTGAAAAACAAACTTTTGGTATCGTACCGCATAGACAACAAAAACGTCAACAACTGAAATCGGGAAAACGGGAATCTGGAATGCACACACCGAGATTTGTAACGTATAAACCTTGAACCGGGATCAACCCCATGTCCTGAGCTATACTCGTTACTCATGTCTTGACCTATTCACACTTATCACTTCACCCTCACCCGACATGCTATCCCCTCTTGGCCATTCATTTGAGCTTTCAGATTTCACCGGCTTATAGTATGATCGCCGTTACTTCATGATGAGCGGCGGTGACGAAGCAATGCGTTCCAATATATCGTTTCTTCCCCTTTCCAGACAGCATTGTAAGTGGATTCGAAAACTCCATCAAAAGAAATATCGTCGGAAAGAAAAGCTGTTCATAGCCGAGGGATTGAACTCGTTCCATGCCGCCGTGAAAACACCGCATCACACCATCAGCGAAATTATAGTCGATCATGACTTTGCAGATAAAGTCAGAGACAATCCCTCTCTGTTCCCCCTTTCGCCGGAAATTCCCGTCTATGAATGCTCACGGGATGAAATGGAAAGCCTCTCATCGGAAGAAACACCTCAAGGAATCGTCATTGTCTGTCATCAGAAAGAATTTCTCGTTAACGAAACAACGACAGGCAAAATGAGCGATCCTCTTATTTATTGTGAGGAGACTTCCGATCCCGGCAATCTGGGAATAATCATACGATCGTCGGCCTGGTTCGGTTTCAACCGGATTCTTATCGGTCCCTTTTGTGTTGACCCCTTTAACACGAAGGTGATACGGTCGTCCGCCGGTACGATCTTTGGTGTGGAAGTATATCAATCGATTCACCGTGATGTAATCATTGAACTTGCAGACCGTGCAGGGTATACGTTGATTGCCGCCGTCCCCGCGGGTGGGATTCCTCTCCATCAGTGTGAGAAATCGGAAAAGAACATCATCATGTTCGGACACGAATCGAAAGGATTATCACGCCACCTCGCTGAACGGGCGGATCGTCGAATCTCCATACCGGGGTGCGGTACCGTCGAATCTCTCAATCTCTCTGTGGCCGCGTCTATCATACTATACGAATTCGCCGTCCAACTGGGACGCTTCTGACGGAGTGCACACGATGCCGTATGGATCAATGAACCTTTTTCTGAATCATAAACAAAGATGAGCGGGGTTCTTTAATGGAGCCGAAACCGATTAGGGGAAAACGAGCGAAGCGAACCATCCTGTCGCTTACGGTCACTCTTGTCGTGATTATCTTATTGATCGGATTTTTCATCGCCCGGGGACGGGATACCGGTGACCCCGCTTCGGAGCTTCCCGCCGAAAAGCCGGTGCCGGTTCAGACCATAACGATTCAGGCGCGGGATATGCCGATTATTGTTGAAGCGGTGGGAAGGTTGCTTCCGGATCGGACCGTGACGCTCAGCGCCCTGATTCCCGGAGAAATCAGCCGATATTGCTGTGATGTGGGTGATCTCGTTGCCGAAGGTACAGTCCTTGTCGGCATCAAACCGACGGACTATGAACTGGCCCTGGCGGAGGCTCGAGGCAATCTCGCCGCCGCCCGTGCCCGCCTGTCGGCAGCTCGAAACGCTTTTAATCGATTCGAAAAACTCCTGCCCCGAGAAGTGGTGTCCCGGGATAATTTCGATAAGGTTGAATCGGAATACAAGACAGCCCTGGCACTGGAAGCTCAGGCCGTGGCGGGTGTTGATATTGCTGAAGAACGTTTGAAAAAAACGGCAATCACCGCGCCGTTTTCGAGCCTGATAGCCATCCGGCATATTGAAATCGGCCAGATGATCGGCATGAACGATCCCATCATGACTCTAATCGACCTCAGCCGTGTGCGTCTCAGAGTATTTCTCGCTGAAAAAGACTTTGTGCACGTTGACGGCAGTGACATCGCTACGGTTACCGTTGAAGCCTACCCCGGCCGTGCGTTCAACGGTCGTATCGATCGTCTTGACGTCAAGGCGGACGCCGCAACCAATACCTTCGGGGTTGAAATTCTAATCGATAATGAGAACCTGCTCCTCAAAGCCGGGTTATCGGCCCGAGTCCGTCTCACCGTTGATACCATCCCGGATGCGGTGCTGATCCCCCAAAACGCCATCCTTTTTCGGGAAAACAGCAGGGAGGTTTTTATCGTCGACGAAGACCTGACCGCTCAATTACGAACCGTCAAAACAGGTCAGACACAGGACAATCTTATCAGAATCATCAAAGGACTCCGGCAGGGAGACAGGCTGATCGTTAAAGGGCAGAATTATGTCAAACCCGGAAACAAAATAACCATCAAGGATCAAATGTAAGGTACCCTGGTTGACGCCATGAACTTCTTCCGCTTTGTTATTCGCTACGCCCGTATATTCATGCTTCTCGTGATCATTCTCCCTGTTGTCGCCGGCGTTGTGGCATATCAGAACATGCCCAAAGAAGGTTCTCCGGAAGTCGTTGTCCCCGTGGCACTGATCATCACCTCATACGTGGGGGCCTCTCCTATTGAAGTGGAAAGTCTCGTCACCAACCGCCTGGAAGACTATCTCAGCAACCTGTCCGATATGAAGGAAATGCGATCATATTCCGCGGCGGGCGTGTCGATCATAGTAACGGAATTTGATATTGAAGCCGACATGGAGCAGATGCTCCAGAAAATCCGTGACAAAGTAAGCGATGCCCGGAAAGAACTTCCGGATGACATTGAAGAACCCGAAATAGAAGAAATCAATTTTTCCGATATCCCTATCCTCATCACATCCCTTGTCGGCGATATGGATCCGGTCAGGCTCAAACGTCTGGCCGAAGATGTAGCAGACGAACTCAAATTGCTGCCCGAGGTGCTTGATACGGATGTCTCCGGCGGCCTTTCACGGGAAATCTTTATTTATGTCGATCCCGATCGTCTCAATCAATACGGCGTCACCATACTTGATGTCGTGGCGGCGCTGCGAAAATCGGATGTGAGCATTCCCGCCGGTGAAGTAACCATATCAAAGCGGAAATTCGTTGTCCGCACATTTGCCGAAGTCAAACAAGTGGGCGATTATGCCTTTATTCCCATCATCGAGCAGGGAACCCGTGTCGTATTTCTTAGAGATGTCGCCGACATCGTTGACGGACATGATGAAAATATATCATATGCCCGGGTCCAGGGACAGTCATCGGTAACACTCTCCGTCAAAAAAAGATCCGGAGCAAACATTCTCGAAACATCCCGGAAGGTGCGGGATAAGCTTGCGGAACTTGAGCAGACATTCCCGAACGGCGTCTATGCGGTGGTGACGGCCGATCAGGCAAAGTATATCAAAGAAGGCTTCGAGATTATGAACAACTCGGCGGTCACCGGATTGATTATCGTTATTATCGTCCTCTATTTCGCCATGGGGCTTCGCAATTCGATCATAACGTCATTCTCAATCCCCCTGTCACTGTTGATGTCATTCATATTCCTCAACATGTTCGGGATCACCAATAACGACATGGTCCGTTTTTCTCTTGTTCTGTGCATCGGCCTTCTCGTGGATAACGCGATCATTGTGGTGGAAAGCGCCTATCACCATTATCAACTGGGCAAAGATCGGGTAACAGCCATCGTTGACGGCGTGTCGGAGGTTGCTCTCCCGGTGATTTCAGCCACGCTGACAACTATTTCTGCGTTTCTTCCCATGCTCCTCATGACCGGCGTAACCGGAAAATTTATGGGATTCATGCCGAAAACCGTTTCAATCGCTCTCGCATCATCGCTGATTGTCGCTTTGATCGCAAATCCGCTGATTCTCTCACGGTTCATGCATCGGTCCGTGAAGGACGGAACAATTGTCGGTCCCGAGGAGGATTTGAAACAGCTCAAGCGGCACTATGAGCGACTGGTCATCTGGGCATTGAATCACCGTTTCGTTATCGTCATGATTGTCACCATCAGCATGCTCAGCGTGGGAGCTCTTTTCTATTTTAAAATCGTCAAAATAGAAATGTTCCCCGATGCAGACTTCGATTATATTTACATTACGGTTGAAACCCCTCCCGGCTCTGATGTCGGTGTGACCGATGAGGCGGCCCGCGAGGTTGAAAAAATCATCACAGACCATGTTCCGGAAGCAGTCCGCGTAGTATCAACTGTAGGGTTCAAGGCCCCCAGCGCTTACGAGTTGAGCATAGGCAGCGGTGAGTCGAATTTCGCCGAGATAACTATCGAACTCATGGAAGGAAAGGAATTCAAACGGGCGGGCCACAAGGAAATCCAGAAACGGATCCGTCCGCTTCTCGATGCGATCCCCGGCGCCATGGTCCGCTTCAGACCCCTCGAATGGGGACCGCCGGTGGGAAGCCCCATCACGGTGAAGATCTTCGGCCACGACCTCAGCGTTTTGAACCAAATCAGTAATGACATAAAAAGCATGCTCGCCGACATACCGGGAGCGGTTGAAATCAAGGACGACTTTCAGAACGCCATGCCGGAACTCCGGGTTCTTGTCGATCGACCGCGGGCCGCGTCCCTGGGTGTTCCGCTTATCGATGTGTCACGGACGCTCCGCGGAGCGACGGCAGGGTTGGATATCAAGGATTTTCGCGACGAACTCGACGTCTCGAAAAAGTATGACCTGACCGTCCGATTTTCGCCTCATGTAAGGACCGGCGTGGAAATGATGGACAAGATTATGGTACGTTCCATCAATGGAAGCCTGGTTCCCCTGAGTAATTTCGTAACGATTGCTCAAGGTCAAGGAGTCAACAGCATCCGTCATATCGACCGTCGCCGTGTCGTTCGTATCACCGGCCAGAACCAGGACCGCTCCGCCGTGGAAATCACCAGGGATCTGCAGGAACAGGTCAGCCGCTATCAGATGCCGGCGGGATATTCAGTTTCCTTTGCCGGCGATATCCAGGAAACTGAAGAATCGTTCGGCAGCCTGAAACTTGCCTATCTTGTATCGTTCATCCTGATTCTGACGCTTCTCGTCGCTCAATTCAACTCGTTCTTTCAACCTTTCGCCATCATCTTTGCCCTCCCCCTCTCGATCCTGGGCGCGATGGTGGGCCTGCTGGTGACTGGAAATAATTTCTCGATCATGAGCTTCATCGGACTGGTGGGCCTGGGGGGCATCGTTGTAAATGATTCGATTGTCCTGGTCGACCGTATCAATCGGCTCCGCCGTTCGGGCCGGGATATGTATGAGGCAGTTGTCGCGGCGGGCCGTCATCGTCTCAGACCGATCATTTCAACCACCCTGACGACCATGGGGGGACTCGTTACCTTAACGATAACAGATGAATTGTGGGAGGGGCTCGGGGTCGTCATCATTTTCGGAATTGCCTTCGCGACACTTCTGACGCTTATCGTCGTCCCGGTCATGTATTCCCTGTTCGAGGCCATTCATTACCAGATGGTTTCAGCCCTGCGGGGTCCGCGATGGAAAGACCCGCGCCGGGGGCGGCGTTTCCATTTCTCTCACCGCCGCTGGGCACGGACAAAGCTGGCGGTTATTGTCGCCGTGCAGGCCGTGACTGTCCTCTTCCTCTTTGTGAAAACCGACCTGGCAACGTGGATAATTTCAACATACCAGTCGAAAGTCATTCAAGCGCCGACAATCTTTAAAACGGTGGTCGAAGCCATCGTTTTCTTCTTGAATCTTCTTGTCCAATATGGAGGTCTTGCGTTGGCTTTATCCATTCCGACATTACTCGGACTGCTGTATCTCATGTATATCAGAAGCCATGAGGGATACTATATTGAAGTTTCCACTCAGGGTTTCACCATGACATCCGCCATAGAAAAGTTATTTATTCCAGCGAATGAGCTGTCGGCTGTGAGATTGTCACCACTTACACGGTCGCTGATTGTCACGGCGGGACCCCGGAGACTGAGAATCACAACCGTTGTGGAGGATGAGCATGTACCGGATACGATATCGCTTCATGACTGGTTGATGTCGCCCCCGCCGACTCGTCGCCGGATCAGTCACGACAAACAATCTCTTCATGATGCGTTGCGCAGGATAATGCACAATGGCTGAATCGACCCTCCTCCTTGAGAGTGCGGAGTGATGCCGAAAAGCTCATCCACTCAATTGCCCATATGTTTTGATGATAAGGTAGATGCCGTGGTCAAATATGCGTATCGTCGTATTGATCGCCCCTACGGCCTGTTCTTTATCGAGACCGGAAAGAAACGGTCCCTGAAAATCCGCAAAGAGCCATAATTGCCGCCGCATCATGATGAGGGCATAGACAGCTTCATGAAGGGGAATCCCCTCCTTGTGCCGCTCTTCGGCATAGAGTGTAAAATAGTCTCTCACCTCGATGTAAGGCTTTTCACTGAAAAGCATCTGTCTGAGATTTTTATAGAAACTAACGGCATGACGGACACAGACATCTTCCGAAAGCGAATGATATGACGGTGTCCTTGGATTTGACCTGACGGCCCTGGCCCATTCTCGGGAAATCTGATCGGAATGGTATCGCGTTGTGTCGATTAGCTTGCCGACGAATGCTTTCATGGCACCTCCTCCTTCAATTTTAAAATCCGTCCATGCATGTTTTTTCGGAAACCGGAAAAGATTCGAGGTCACCTCCGGGTACAAAAGGACCCCGGAATACATTCCGGGGTCAGCCGATATTCATTATCATCAGTAATATCAAATCCTTTCTAATCAATGAACCGTTTTGTTACCGCTTGACGACAAGGACAGGCTTGCGGGCTTTCCTTACGACCTTTTCAGAAACCGACCCGAGGAGCATCTCTTTGACATTGCTCTTCCCGTGAGATCCGATGACAATGACCGAAACATCTTCCTCCTCTTCAACCTTCAATATGCTGCTGAAGGGAACATCCTTCTCGATGCGAACCGTGACCTGAAATCCCAATTCCTTCAATTCATCTTCCATGGGACGGATCTGCTCCATCACATTCTCCTCCCACGCTTTCTCTATTCCCAGGAAATCACGATCGGTGTATATGGCCAGCGCATCGACACTCCTCTGGTCAACGACATGGAGAATCACGACTTCCCTGACACCGCACTTGTTCAATTGTTTCACGAATTGAAAGGCCTTCATTGCCACGTCAGAAAAATCGGTCGGATATAATACTTTCTCCAACATTGTTCTAACCTCCTTTCTTATGGCTGACGTGTTTTACCGCGCAGTCACATTTCATGTCACAGCCTGATACTCTCATTCTCCGGCAGAACGGCAACCGGCGATCGAGGACAATGGTCAATCAACAAAATCCATTTTCCGTATCACGTGCCGCGGAACGCAGACATCAGAATTCAATTAGAGGGATACTCGTCGCTCCCCGTGGAAAAAGAGATGAGGTTTCATAATTAAGCGTGTCAGACAGGAAACGCGGCGCCGGTGAAGTCAATCATGCAAGATATGCGTCAGGAAGGTTCAGACGAGGGGGATGCGGAACAGGTGAGAACACATCATAGATCCGGTAAGGTCCGTTGAGCGTCGTAATGTACAGACGTCAGTCCATCACCTCCTTTGCTGTAACGATCACACCATCGCCAATCTTAATAAATATATAATATTAATAATAAATACGGTCAAGCTTTTTCTCGACTCATATCGCCGTAATGCTCCGTTTTTTCAATGATATCGCATGAGACATCCGATGCTTCGGAAATGATCATGCCGGCAAGAATAAGAACGGCGCCGATGAGTCTCCAGAGTCCCCACTGCTCATTGATCATCCAATAGGCGAACAGCACCGCAAAGACTGGTTCCATGCAGAAAATCAGCGCCGTATGCGTCGGTGTTGTATACCGCTGCATCGACGTCTGGACGATATATGCAAAAACCGTGGCGAAGACGATACAGAAGATAAGAGCCCGCAGTATATCGGGGTGCCATGTGATGACGTCGTTTCCGTCTCCCAGCATGACGGCCGTGCCGGCGCTGAAGATTGCGACTGTGCCGAGCTGAATGGTCGTCAACCAGTAAATATCTTCCCTCCGGGCATACGCTCCGGTAAACATAACATGGAGAGCGACACACACCGCACACATGCCCGCCAGAGAATCCCCGCGGTTGAACGACCACGCCCCGTTCGTACAGAGGAAGAAGAGACCAAGAGCGGCAAGCAGAACCCCCGCCTTCATATGTGTCGTGACGGCGTGCCTGAAAATGAATGCGCTGACGATCGGAACCAGGACAACATTCAGTCCCGTCAGAAACGCCGTATTTGATGCCGACGTGTGCAACAGAGCGATGGTCTGGAATGCAAAGGCTCCGAACAGAATGGTTCCGAGGACAATTCCCCGTCTGATCAACTGAACCGTAACAGGTCGTCGAAAGACCAGGCAGACGATCAGAAGAAAGACAAATGCCGGGATAAACCGCTGTATCAAAAATACGAAAACACCGACTTTCACTATGGCGTCTTTCACCAGGATAAATGTGGCGCCCCAGAAGAAGGTAACGATAAGCAGCATCAAGTCGGCACCGATCCTACCGAATCGATTCAACTGTTGTTTAAGCATTCCAGATACCTTCCCGGCATGTCCCTCGAATCCTCGAACCCTTGAACCCTTGGCCCCTTGAATCCCGACAAAGACACCACCCTACAGGCCGTTGAAAAACTCTCAAGATGAGACTGTTCTAAACTGTCCGGATGCACGGCACCCGAAATTCCAGCGTGTCCGTTATATCCCCTCTCTCCACCGAATACAATGAAAATCAAATGATGATAGCCCTCCGGGTATTTCTGCCTTGACAAGCAAACACACCGGATAGTAAGTATATGCAGTTTTTATCACTCTTTTAGAGGAGGAACGTATGAAAATATTCCGTATCATGGCAGTTCTGTTTGTAGCGGTCGCCCTGTTCGTTGTGCCGATGGTCCCGGGCAATGCCCCGGCAGCAAAAAAGATATCCATAACGGTTGCAACGGATGCAACGTGGCCGCCCATGGAAATGGTGGATGAAAACAAAAATATTGTCGGATTCGACATTGATTTTCTCACGGCCGTCGCCAACGAGGCGGGATTCGAGGTCACATTCAAAAACACCGCATGGGATGGAATTTTCGCCGGCATCGCTGCGGGCAAGTATGATGCAATCATATCATCCGTGACGATAACCGAAGAGCGGCAGAAAACTATGGACTTTTCACTTCCTTACATCAATGCGGGCCAGATTCTCGTCGTGCCCAAGGAATCAGAGGTCGTTAAGCTGGCTGAGTTGAAAGGCGGAAAAGTTGGCGCCCAGATCGGCACGACCGGATCGTTCGAAATCAAAAAAACAGAGGGAGTCGAACTCAAGGCCTACGATGAAATCGGCCTTGCATTCGAAGACATGGCGGCCGGCCGTATTAACGGCATTGTCTGCGACACGCCCGTTGCGGCAAATTATGCCCTGCAGCGGGAAGAATATAAGGAAAAATTCAAAATCGTCGGCGAACCGTTTACCGATGAATATTACGGCATCGTCGTACGAAAAGGAAACAAAAAGCTCCTCAATCTTATTAACAAGGGAATCAAAGCCGTCCAGGCAAAAGGCATCGATAAGCAACTGGAGAATAAGTGGCTGAGATAAAATACAAACAAGACCCTGTCGCTGAACACAAAAAAACAGTCATAGCGGTTACCGACGGCCCGGCGATTCCAAGAAGGAAAGACGTCGGGCTGTTTACCGCGTGGAGAGTCGCCTTCTTCGGAGCTCTCGCCATCATCGCCTACCTGGCAATAGTTCACAGCGATCCCTACTGGAAGATTCTGCAATTTCTCCCGGACGGGATCCTGGTTACCTTTCAGGTTACCATCGAAGCGATTGTTCTCGCCCTGATCATCGGGCTCTTTACCGGACTGGGGAGAATATCGAAAAACAGGATCATCAACGGAATTGCATCGCTGTATGTGGAAGTCATCCGGGGCATTCCGCTGCTCGTGCAACTCTTTTATATCTATTTCGCCCTGGGCCGTTTTGTCAACCTTCCTGCAATGGCAAGCGCCGTCATCGCCATGGCGGTCTGTTACGGGGCATATATGGGTGAGATATTCCGGGCGGGCATCGAATCGATACCCCGGGGACAGATGGAAGCGGCCCGTTCACTGGGAATGTCATATCAACAGGCGATGATACACGTCATTCTGCCGCAGGCTTTCAAAACGATTCTGCCTCCCGTCGGCAACGAATTCGTGGCGCTTTTGAAAGATTCATCCCTTGTTTCGATTCTCGCCGTATCGGATCTGCTCAGACGGGGACGGGAATTCGCATCGGAATCGTTCACGTATTTTGAAACGTACACCATGGTCGCCCTTGTCTATCTCGTCATCACCCTCGTCTTGTCAAAATTGGTAAGTATCATGGAGGAGCGCATCAATGTCGACTAGCAGCAAAGCCATTGTCCGAATACAAAATGTTTATAAGTTCTTCGGAACGCTCAAGGCCCTGGACAACGTTTCTCTCGATATATACGACGGCGAGAAAGTCGTCATCATCGGACCGAGCGGGTCGGGGAAAAGTACGCTTCTGCGATCAATCAATCGACTCGAAAAAATCGATGCGGGACAGATCATCGTTGACGGATATTCGGTCCACGATGAAAAGACCGATATTAACAAGGTTCGCGAAGAAGTCGGCATGGTATTTCAATCGTTTAATGTGTTCCCCCATAAAACGGTTTTTGACAATTTGAATCTTGCCCAGACGGTCGTTCGAAAGCGTTCCAAGGGGGACGCGACAAAAATCTCCATGGAACTGCTCAAAAAAGTCGGCATTACCGACAAGGTCGACCAGTATCCCGGAAAGCTTTCGGGAGGTCAGCAGCAACGGGTTGCCATCGCCCGCGCCCTGGCGATGAAGCCGAAATCATGCTGTTCGACGAGCCCACATCGGCGCTTGATCCCGAAATGATCGGCGAGGTTCTCGATGTCATGGTCAAACTGGCTCAAGAAGGAATGACCATGATCGTCGTATCGCATGAGATGGGCTTCGCCCGGCAGGTTGCCGATCGGGTCATCTTCATGGACCACGGAGCAATCATCGAAGTCGGACCACCCGACCACTTTTTCACCAATCCCACCCATGACCGGACGAAGCTGTTTCTGAGCCAGATACTGTAAATGCCCGGGGAATCAGCTCTCAGTCGTCGGTCTTTTGTGAAATTGCTGTTCGGTACCGACACATCAACATCTCCTGTGTTTTCCCGCCTTTTCATTACAGAATCAATGCCACCGGTACGATATATCCTATATAAT
>DSDU01000204.1 GCA_011056835.1 Deltaproteobacteria bacterium | reverse complement strand
GTATTATATTGAGTAATGGATGCTCCTTAAATAATGTCTTCCAGAACGATTTCTTGCCCCCCGTTCCCAGGGTAATGATCGTGCCTCTGTATTCCCGGGCAGCCCTGACGATCTCCTCACATGTTTTGCCTGCGTAAATATGAGCTTCTGCGTCGATTCCCTCGTCCAGGCAGATCTTTCTCGTTTCCACAAGCCGTTCCTTCAGTTCCCTCATATCCTTGACCGTCAGCTTATCATTTATAACATGTACGACTTCCAGCGTTTTCATCGCCTCTTTATAGCCAAGAAGATACCGGAGGGCCTTCTGTGACGATGGAGACCAGTCAGTCGCAAAGATGGTATGAGTAAACAGTCTTTTATCGACCGTTTCAGCGCTGTCGCTCTTTTTCGTTACCAGCAGCGGAATAGGCGATATCTGCATAAGCCGCTTGATAACGGAAGCAAAGGCGGATTGCTCCGGATCATCATCGGTGTTGATCATGATAAGTGATACGTTTTCACGCCCGGCAGCCGCTACAATGTCTTCAGGCGAGAGCTCATGATCCGTCAAAACCTTTGCATTGATCGATAGCTGTGACAACGTTTTAACCTGCTCCTGAGAGGGATTGACTTTGAAGAATATGATCTGGTTGCATCCTTTTCCGTTGAAGAAGGATATCCGATCCATAACACATGATGACAGATCACATACGTTCCTGTCAGTAACGTAAAGTAATTTACTTACTTTCATTACTCAGCATACTCCACGGTAACTAACTTTCTTCTGACTTTGCAGTTGCAGGAATCAATAAGGTGGGGAAAGATGATCGTTCCGCCAACTTTCTCGCAGTGCTTCCAAGAAATATTTCTTTCAACGGTTTACTGCCGGTTGTCCCGCCCACGATCATGGTCGCTTCCCGTTCCTGTGCCGCTTTTTCAATCTGTTCGCATGTCGCTCCCACATAGAGATGAGATTCCGCATCAATCCCCACATCTCGAAATCTATCACATACTGCATCGAGCTTCTGCCGGTTATCTTTTCTGATCGCCTGAATCTCCATGGAAGAGTCGCTCTTGAACAGTTTTTCACTGGCTACATGAATCGCCACCACCTTTTTTATGACACCGGCAAAACCGAGGAGATACTTGACCGCATTTTCACTTGCATCGGACCAGTCCAGCGCCAGGAGAGGCCTTTCGAACGGTTTCTCATTGATCTTCCCTGACGGCAACATATATTTATGAATAAGGACAGGGGTTGATGTCCTGCTGAGAAGTTCCAGGGTTTCCGAGCCTGCATACAGTTCCTCGAGCTTGGGTCTCCGGTGACGGCCGGTTACGATCAAGTCAACGCCCTCTTCCTTTGCAGTCGAAATAATCTTCGGTAGAACATTCCCGACAACGATATATGCTCCGACTTCCATACCCTGTTCGAAGAGGTTTTCCGCCCAGTCGATAAAGCGAACATTGGCCATTTCCCGCAATCGTACCTCTTCATCTTTGAGATAGCCCTTGCCGCGCCGCATGGCAACTTTATCACGTTCTATTATATGGAGAAACACAACATGATTGAAACCGGCTTTTCGCAGATCCATGAGTGACTCTAATGCATCGAACCACAGCTCCTCGAATTGTGTTACGAAGAGCATTTTCTTCATCTCATTCGTTTTCATCATAATAGAATTATCACGACTCCACTCTATTCATTGCAATGCCGTCACACGACATATCAGCTGACAAACTTTTTTATGACCTCAGCCAGTTCTTCAGGCTCTACCGGTTTTTCTATATATGCATCAGGTTCCGGAACAGGCTGATCGCCGAATTCAGTAAGAGCTTCCTGTGAACGCAGGAACGTTCTCTTTGCAATACCGGAGAGCACAACCACCGGTATGTTTTTTAATTCTTCGTCGTATCTCATCTCCCGGTACATTCTGATACCGCTTTGTTTCGGCATCAAGACATCAAGGATAACCAGGGCAGGCTTTTCCTGCCTGACCATAGCCAAACCCGCCTCTCCATTCCTGGCAATAATCGGGGCATAACCATTCTCTTCCAGAACAGTTTTAACAAACGCAATGATATCAGGATCATCGTCAACGGTCAGTATTTTCTTCGCCATAACGGACCCCCCCTTCACTTGAAATATTTAATCCTGCTCGGCAATCCGGCAAGTCTGTTCTCTATTTTGCATTCTTACGAAATGGAAGGATCATCGTGAATGTCGAACCTCTGCCTGGTTCCGAGGTTACTTCAATCTTCCCGCCATGTTCATGAACAAGTTTCTGAGTAACGAGAAGTCCGAGACCGGTGCCTTTTCCTCCCTTAGTGCTGAAGAAGGCGGTAAAAAGCTTCTCTTTCACTTCGCTTGTCATGCCGCTGCCGTTATCGGATACTTCAAACTTGACGGCACTATCATTGACATATTCCGTTTTAACGCGCACCTCCCATTTCTTCTCCAAATCAAGATCAAAAAGGCAGGCGTCGATCGCATTCGATACAAAATTAAGAAGGCAACGATGAATTGCATCCGGGTCCATGCAGAGCTCCCCGATTGCATGGTCAAAATCCCGGATCAACGATATCTGATTCTGTGTCGCCTTCCCTTCCATGAGTTCACAGACATCCTCTGCAATATCGTTCGGGTAACAATTCTGATAGTCAGGATCGCGCTCTTTCGAGTAGGTGAGCAGATCCATCACGAGATACGAAACCCGCTCGATATTCCTCTGCACCATGCTCCAGCCCGTTCTTAGCTTATCTTCATCATTTTTGTCAAGACCAATATTTACGATATATGTTCCGCCCTTGAGTCCCGTCAGGATATTCTTTATGTAGTGGGCCAGGCGCGCAACCGTCTGTCCGATCGCGGCCAGTCGCTCCGAATTTACCAGCTCCTGCTGCAGGCGTTTAATTTCACGGAGATCCTGGAAAAAACCGACACTTCCGATAACAGTATCTTTCTCATATAACAGAGTTCCCGAGAATCTTACCGGAACCTTCATACCGTTTTTATTGAGAATGGCGACTTCCTTCCAGCCCCATCCCTTCATATCCCGCTTCCTGCGAAAACCACTTCTGAATTCTTCAGCGATTTCTTCGGGATACAAGTCATCAAACTTCATCTTTCGAACCACTTCAAGTCGGGAATAACCGAATATCATCTCAGCTCCCGGATTGAACGTAACAATGTCTCCATTTTCATCAGTGGCAACAATACCATCATTTGAGCTCGTGATCAGCTTATCCTGGAAATCCGACTTTCTCCGGACCTCCTCCGTTGCTATCTGGCACATATGTTCGAGGTCATTTGTATATGCTGTGAGTTGGTTTCTGATCGCTATTTTTTCCCGCGCCCGCTTGAGCGCTATTGCCAGAGCCTCATCTCTGACGGGTTTGTTGATGAAATCGGATGCACCGTATCGGAGAGCTTCAATAGCCGAATCCATATCGCCGTGTCCCGTAATCACGATAACTTCCGTGTCAGGATTCGTATTTTTGATTCGCCGTAACAGTTCGAGTCCATCCATCCCGGGCATTTTTATATCCGTCAGAACGATTGGTGGAATATTCTTTTCGAATAATTCGAGCCCTTCCTGACCACTGTGCGCAGGTATCACATTGTAACCATCGCTCTTCAGAGATATACTCAGTACGCGGACAATGGCTTCTTCATCGTCAACTAACAGGAGTTTTTTCTCATTCATCGTTGACACCCGTCTATTCAACTGATGGGAACGTCAGGGTAAAGGTCGTTCCTTCGTCGACCTTGCTCTCCACGTCTATTGTTCCGCCATAATCATGAATAATGCCGTAGCTGATACTCATACCCAATCCGGTGCCCTTTCCGACATCTTTTGTTGTAAAGAACGGCTCAAATATTTTGTCTTTGATATCTTCGGGAATTCCGACCCCATTATCACTCACCGTTACTATGACGCTTCCATTTTTATGGAAAGACCGAATCTTAAGGACTTTCTTCCACGCACGGTCCTCATACTTCCCTTCTTTTTCGTCAAGGGCATCTTTTGCGTTTGTTATAACATTGATAAAAACCTGCTCAAGTCTGTTGTGGTCTCCATTGACAAGAGGGAGATGCTGGGCCAGGTCCATATCGACCTCGATTCGATGAACTCGCAATTGTTGTCCCAGTATTTTAAATACATCCGTTATGGGTTTATTTATATCAAGCTTTACGCTTTTCACTTCAGACTGTCGTGAAAAATCTCTCATATGATTAATCGTCTGGGCCGCCCGTTCTACATTCTTACTGATCTCTTCAGCCATCATAGAGAGATCTTCATCGTTGATTCGTTCCCCTCGATCGATCATTTTCTTGAAGAAATCCGAACAAACCTGAATAACATTCAACGGCTGATTAATCTCATGGGCGATTCCAGACGCCATTGTTCCAAGCGTCGCCATCTTGCTCGCCTGTATGAGTTGCGCTTCTTTTTCCACATTTTCCGTAATGTCGGGTGTCGTCGCGATAAGCGAGTCCCTCCCCATAAAGAGGACGGACCGGACATGAACATTGACAAAGAACGGCGGTCCGCTTTTTTTCTTATGTAATCGCTTCGGGAAAAAGCTCGATTGATTCAATTTTGTTGCTTTCAGACCGTCAATGAGTTCCTTGTCGGTTTGATAGAAAAGATCAAGAAACGACATTTTCAAAAAATCTTTCCGTGAATATCCGTAACTGTCGAGAGCTGTGGCATTCACATCGAGGATTCGGAAGGTCTCCCTATCTGCAACAATAATGGGGGTGGGATCCGCATCAAACATGGTTCGGTATTTCTCTTCGGAAAGGCTGATCTCACGATAGGATTGTTGCAACCTCACCGTTTTTTCCTGAACTTTTTGTTCGAGGCTCTGGCCGTACATCTTAATTTCCTGGTGCAGACGTGCATTCTCAATCGCTACGGCGATACGGTTACTGATGATGGCGAGAAGGTTCTTGTCCTCATCGGAAAATTCATGAGGCATGTGGCTTGAAATCCTGATCACGCCGAACACCCCCTCTTTCGATGCAAGCGGCATGTAAGCGGCGAACCTCAACCCTTCTTTTAAAAGAATGTCGGAACAGTCAGCGTTGTTGACAGATATGTCTTCCAGGATCATTGTCACCGCCGCACGGGCGACTTCGCCCACCACCTTATCGATCTGGGCGCTTTCACCCTTTCTTAGACTATTCTCATAATATCCCCGTGAACAGGCAACACGGAATTCACCTTTGTCTTCCCGCAAATAAATTCCAACACTGTCGACATCGAGTTTGGAAATAATTCCATCCATTGCAGATCGAAGACGAGCATCAAGATCCAGCGTGTCACTGAGCGCAGTAGTGATTTCACACAGGCTTGAAAGTTGCCTGATGTGGTTTTCCCGTTCCTCCTGTAAAAGCTTTGAATCGGTCGTGTCCCAAATGGTTTCTATCGCGGCGATAATATCCCCGTCGGGGTCTTTAATGGGAGCAGCAGTAAAGTAAAGCCATTTTCCTCCTGTCCCCATGTGAGGATAAAAA
This sequence comes from Deltaproteobacteria bacterium, assembly GCA_011056835.1. Classification (GTDB taxonomy): domain Bacteria; phylum Desulfobacterota; class Syntrophia; order Syntrophales; family UBA6807; genus DSDU01. The sequence goes on along the minus strand of DSDU01000204.1, from coordinate 30,545 downwards.
ACCTCTGCCTCGTAGGCTTCTTCTATCAACGGCGATTCACGTCCCCGTTCGCCGTAATATCGTTTTAAATCCAGCAGCGGTTTCTTGTCGACAATCAAATCGGCCATGATTGGTTTTTCGTCTGCATAAAACGCCTTCCAGTGCCGATTGGTACCGATCATATCCTTTGCCTTGTAACCGGTCAGCCGCTCCAGAGCCTTGTTCCAGTGCGTAACGCAATGGTTTTTATCGATAACAAACGTGGGGATGGTGCTACCCTGGATGATCTGCGAAAGGGTTCTTTCTCTTCGGACTCGTTCCTTTTCCGCTTCCCGCCGTTCGGTGATGTCCTCATAACTGGCAACAATGGTTCGCTCTTTCAGGTGTTCACCGACCCTCGACGTTCGTATCATGCAGATAATATCTCGTCCATCCTTCCGCCGGCAGGGGAACTCATATCGAAAAGAACGGTGTTCCGTCAGGGCTTCATAAAAGATAGCCCCTATCTTCTGGTAATCTTCAGGGGTCCGGTAAATAACCTCCGTCCCCTTGCCAATCAATTCATCCGGTTTCCACCCAAAGACCGTTTCAACGGCACCATTGGCAAAAATAATGCGACGCTCCCGGAGAACCAAAACAGCAATATGAATCGAGTCCAGAATGGAGGCTTCCAAGGCCTCCAGTTCTTCGAGCTTGCGTTTCGCTTCTTTCTGCTCCGTTGTATCCCAGAGTGTTTCAATTGAGCCCACGGTTTCGCCGTTAATCCCGATCAGTGGGGCCGCCGTGAAGAAAAGCCATCGTCCGGAGTCTCCCATATGAGGAAAGAAATCTTCAGCCTGGTAAGCTCCCTTGATCAGTTTTGATGGACGTGACCGACCGTTAAAGAACTCTTTAATCGTATCGCCGTCGGTTCCATCAACGATAAGATCCGCCATGCAGGCCTTCTGCTCTGGATAAAACGCCTTCCAGTGATTCTTCGTCCCGACGATGTCCCGTGCCCGGTACCCCGTCACTTTTTCAATCGCCTTATTCCAGTGCGTAACCACATGGTTTTGATCGATAACAAACGTGGGTATGGTATTTCCTTCGATGATCTGAGATATGGTCCGATCACGCCTTACCAGATCGCGTTCCACATCCTGAAGATGGCTGGTTCTTTCGCTTATAATGCCCAAAAGATACTTTGAGAATTCGTCGAATTCATTTCCTATCGACTCATAAACATCATTACCCAGTTGATAGACTTCCTGAATATTTCGTATGAGCCTTTTATGAGCATCCTCCCGTTTCTGCTCAATCAGAAGATAATCCCAGAGGGACATGGCATCGAAATGATCAACCAGTGTAACATGGGCGGGTTTTTCATTACTCACGACCGTCAACAGGTTATTGTCGCCTGTCAACTCGATGATCGCATCCAAGTTCGTTAGCGCAAAAAGATCGTGATAATCATTGGTAGTGTACACACCCTTCTCACGGGCATACGACAACCCCTCCGCCCGATCATTAACATCCGCAACCCCGATAATGATAGGTTTTCCACCACTGAAGGACGGGTCCAGAACAATCTCGAGAATGGCCTTGCAGACTCTTCCGCCTCCGATAACAGCAACATGCAGATTGGTCAGGATGTTTCTCATGGCTCTCCTCAGATAATAGCCGGAAGCACGAAAATAATATGGTTTCGCGGCTTACGATCCGTATCAGCCGCCGCCCAGCGCCAGATGAGCCGCCATCTTTGCCAGTTCAAGGAAAAAGCTTGGAAAGACAAAGAGTAGAAATGACACAAAAGCGGTGAACACGGCGGGCGCTACGGCGAGAAACGGCGCTTCACTCATGGTCGTTGATTCATTAAAATTATTGCCGGTCGAGAAAAAAGCATTATACGCGATCGGCAAAAAATACGCCGCATTCAAAAGTGAACTTGTCAGGAGTACGACCAGTATCGGTATCTGATGGATATCAATTGCTCCGAGTGCAAGATACCATTTGCTGATGAATCCGCCGAACGGTGGAACTCCGATAACGCTGAGAGACCCGAAGAAAAAGGCGGCCATTGTAATCGGCATTTTTTTCCCGATTCCCTTCATGTCGCTGATTTTTTTTAGACCCGTATTGACGAGAATCGCCCCGGCACAGAAGAAGAGCGTTATTTTACCGAATGCGTGCATGACGATATGAACGACACCTCCGGACATGCCGATTACACTGAGTAACCCACCGCCCATGACAATATAGGATAACTGGCTCACCGTCGAATACGCCAGTCTCGCTTTCAGATCATCCTGACGCAAGGCGAAGAGCGAACCGATAATAATCGTGACCGATATGAAATAAATGAGAAACACATCCAGTGAAAGTGCGTGCATAAGATTGATGCCGAAGACATTAAAACATATTCGCAACACGGAGAACACGCCGACTTTTACGACAGCCACGGCATGGAGGAGAGCGCTCACCGGTGTGGGAGCCACCATGGCCGAGGGCAACCACGAATGGATGGGCATAATTGCCGATTTACCGATGCCGGCAATATACAGGACAAAGGTTACGATCAGCATCGTATCTGACGCTTTCCCGGCAAGTATCCCCTGGTCCGCGAAATTGAGTGTTCCCGTATACACGTAGGTCAGTATGAGTGCGGGGAGGAAAAACCCGATTGATGTACCCATAAGATATGTCAGATACTTGCGTCCGGCATAACGTGCGTCTTCATCCTGATGATGGGTCACGAGCGAGTACGTTGACAACGACAACATCTCATAGAAGAGATACAATGTGAGAATATTGCCGGAGAAGGCGACACCAACCGCCGACGAGAGCGCCACAGCGAAAAAAGCAAAAAATCTCGTCTGTGAATGTTCCTTGAGGGGGCGCATGTAACCGATGGAATAGAATGTCGTCACGATCCAGAGCGAAGCCGCCACCAGCGCAAAGAGCATTCCCAGCGGATCTACTTTAAATGCAATGCCCACTCCTGGAAGCACTTCCACGAGGTTATAATGTATTGTCTTACCATCGAGAATGACGGGAAGCATTGAAACAATAATTCCCAATTTGATGAAGGCGATAAGAAATGTACATGATTCTCTGAGGTTAGGGGTTTTACCGGCAGAAACAATCAGCAGTGAACCAAAGAGAGATACCAGTATCGCCACAAGCGGCTTAATCGAAACGATCATCTCCATGAAGACGTCCTCTCCTTTTTAATTTTTAAATATTTTCAAAGAGTATTACATTGCGCCCCCACGCAAAAAAAAGGATCTTATCCTTTTAAATACCTCCCGATATCACGAAAATCAGCATAGTACATGCAGTCTCTACCATTTTTCATGCATTTTTCATAGAGGATATCCTTTGCAAACACTATATCGGCTTTTTGAGCCGGACATACATCGGAATAACCGTCTCCAATATATATGATGTTCTCATAAGTCAAGCGATATTGTTCCAGGATATTGGTTTTGCAATTTCCACACAAATCGCAGTCATTGTTACTTTGCGGAAATTCAATAATGACCTCGCCCCCATCATTAAAGCGAACAACATTTGCGTAAAAATCAATATGAGACAGGCTGTACTTTTTCAACAGTTCATGGATATAAAAATCCAGACCGTCGGAAACAATCTTAAGCGCCAGGTCACGGGCCGCACAGAATTGATGAAATTCTTCGAAATACGGATCGAGTCGACCGTTTTCCAATACAAATGAGACCATTTCCTCCCTGGTAGCACTGAACAGCGCTGCGATCTGAGTGTACGCTTCTTTCGAACCGATTTTGCCCTCACAATACGCACGGTCGATTTTATCCCAGCCGTCACCGGCGAATTTCTTAATAATCTCGAATCCTATATCCATTGTACTCACGGTGCCGTCGAAATCGGTAATAATCAATGTCGTTGCATCCAGTGGTATATTGATCGTCTTAGTTATCATTGTCATGTTGTGTTATGATTTTTTCTCTCCCCGACGTTTTTTAAACCACTCATAAACAAGGAATGCCCCAGTGAGAATCATAATTGCAGGAACGACATATTTAGCCCACTCCATGCTCCCCGGGTAGAATCTTTTCAGTGCGAGAAAAAAAACACCAACGGCACCGACCAGCCATCCACTGACATTTTCCATATGCTGAACAAGCAACCCTACGGCAACAACAATCAGCAGCACGGGCCAGCTTTCATCGAAGCCGTACAGTCTGGCGCTGTTCAAAAGAATAAGCACTCCCAATGCGATAAGTATGAGGGCCCCGGTCAATACGATCTTTCCGTACATCCGTTCCACGGCGGACTCCTTTCCGTTATGAGGTTTTTATCGATGAAATGGTGTTATTACGGCTGCGTCGTTTTATCCTTTTCCGATATCACATCTATTAATTTTGTGAATGGCCTGAACAAATCAATGGGAATGGGGAAAAGGGTCGTTGAATTGTTTTCCGACGCGACCTGAACCAGAGTCTGAAGATATCGCAGTTGCAGGGCAATCGGCTGTTCTGAAATAACCTTGCCTGCATCCGCCAGTTTCTGCGCGGCCTGATACTCTCCTTCCGCATTAATGACTTTCGCCCGTCGTTCGCGCTCGGCTTCCGCCTGTTTGGCCATGGCTCTCTGCATTTCCTGGGGCAGGTCGATATGCTTTACCTCAACATTCGTCACTTTGATTCCCCATGGATCGGTGCTTTTATCCAGTATATCCTGGAGGTGATTGTTTATCTTTTCCCGCTCCGCCAGCAATTCGTCCAGCTCAACCTGACCACAGACACTTCGCAGCGTCGTCTGGGCAAGCTGTGAGGTGGCGTAAAGATAATTTTCCACTTCGATAACGGCATTGTTTGAATCCATAACTCTGAAATACAAAACCGCATTGACCTTGACTGAAACATTATCGCGGGTTATGACATCCTGCGCCGGCACGTCCATGGTGATGATTCTCATATCGACTTTCACCATTCTATCGATAACGGGTATCAAAATGATCAGCCCGGGGCCTTTTGCCCCGATAATTCTTCCCAATCTGAAAATGACACCCCGTTCATATTCATTAAGAATCCTGATCGCCGCCGCCAGGAACATAACAACTAAAATGACTATGGCACCAACCGTATAAAACATAGTTCGCCCTCCTTATTTTAATTGATTCGTTCAACTTCCAGGATAAGACCTTTCAATCCTGTAACCTTTACCCGCTCTCCCTCCTCGATAGGCTCTTTACTGCAGGCATTCCAATATTCTCCTCTGATTAACACCTTGCCACGCTCATGCACGGGAGTCACCGTAGTGCCTTCTTCACCGATCATGCCTTCACGACCTGTCTTCGGCTTTCTCATCTGAGCCTTCACAGCAAGGCTTACTACCGCGGCAAAAAACAACGATACAATTACGACAGTGGGAATCATAACCTTCAACGAAACTCTCAGGGCCGGTATGGGTGATTCAAAGAGCAACAGCGATCCCAGCGCCAGTGAAATAACACCAGCAACAGTCAGCATCCCATGACTGACGATCTTGATCTCGGCAATGAAAAGAATGACACCGAAGATTATCAAAAGAATGCCCGCAAAATTTACTGGCAATGTCTGCATTGCAAAGAATGCAAGAATCAATGATATGCCACCGACGACTCCCGGAAGAATGGCCCCGGGATGCGAGAATTCAAAATAGAGTCCGGCAAGGCCGATCATTAACAGGAGATACGCTATATTGGGGTCACTCAACGCTGTCAATATCCTTGCGCGAATCCCCATCTCTTTCTCATTGATGACCGCATCCTTTGTCTTCAGGGTCACCGATCCCGAGTTAATGTCGATCTTTCTGCCTTCGATCTGTGCGAGCAAATCCTGGATGTCGTTTGCAACAATGTCTATGACGTTGAGACGTTTCGCCTCATCAGCCGTTATGGATTCACTCTTTCTCACCGCCTTCTCCGCCCACTCGGCATTTCTGTTTCTCTTCTGGGCAATGCCCTGCACATACGCCACAGCGTCATTTATCACTTTTTCAGCCATAGTCTCATCCATCTTGCCCCCCACCCCCATCGCCACCGGATGGGCAGCTCCGATGTTCGTGCCGGGCGCCATTGCCGCCACATGGGCCGCCATGGTAATCATGACTCCCGCGGAAGCAGCGCGGGCACCGGACGGCGACACATATACGATTATCGGTATCGGTGCATTCAGCAGTTCCTTCACGATATCCCGCATGGCCAGATCAAGTCCACCCGGCGTATCAAGCAAGATAATCAGACCTTCAGAACGCTGATCATGAGACGCATCTATGCTCTGAATGATGTATTTTGCAACAGCCGGTGTAATGGCGGAACTAACGGTAATCACGTCAAAGACAGGGCTGTTCGTACTTCCCAGTGCTCGGTGTCCATTAACAATGACACACACCGCTATTATCATGAATATAAATAAACTCTGTGTTGCTCTGTTTTTCATTATAACTCCGTATTCTGTATCGTATCGTTAACGAACACACTTACGACGGACGAATATCCACTGTCATGCCTCCCTTTTTTTCGAACGCCGATCCGAATTACGATTCACCGGGTCTGACTTGTATATTCAGCTCTTTCATGATCACCTGCACATCCTCCCATACCTGTTTCTTCGACCCCGGATTCCTCAGGAGATACGCCGGATGGTACGTCGGCATAAGCTTGATACCGTGATATGCGTGGAATTTCCCTCGAAGCAGCGATATGGGAACATCCGTGTCAAGCAGAGTTTTCGCTGCAAAGGTCCCCAGAGCACAAATAACCTTCGGTCGAATCACATCGAGTTGCTGTAACAAAAAAGGCTCACAGGCCCTGATTTCTGCGGGTTTCGGGTTCCTGTTTCCGGGCGGACGACACTTAAGGATATTGCAGATATACACATCATGTCGTTTCAACCCCATGGCTTCGATTATTCGTGTCAGAAGTTGTCCGGCGCGACCGACGAAGGGTCTTCCCTGTCTGTCCTCCTGCTCACCCGGCGCCTCTCCTACAAAAACGAGATCCGCATGTGGATTCCCTTCTCCAAAAACAAGATTGGTCCGCATCGAACCCAGTCCACACTTGCGACAATCAGCGATCTTCTCATGTATAGTGTCAAGTGTCGTCAGATCTTCAATGCCGGCTTCATCAACCTTCGCATCAATCTCGAAGACCGGCTGATCAACAGTCGTTGCGCCGTCGCTCATCGAAAAGACACGATACGTTCCGCCGTAATCCCTTTCGTGAATGACACGACTCTTCAATGCTTCGACGATCGCTGCCAGTTCTTGCCTGATTTCTTCGTTGAACTCCATCGGTACCTTTTTTATGGCCGGGGCAATCCTCGTTCGTCACACAACTTTTTAACACGGTCGAGAACCCTGTCGGCAACATTAATCTTGCTCATGAGGGGGAACTTCCGAACGTCACCGGATCGATCGATCACCCTGACGCTATTCGTATCGTATTGAAAACCCGAACCGGGTCTGCTCAGGTCGTTTGCAACGATGAGGTCCATATTTTTTGCCATGAGCTTGTTGTATGCGTTCTTGAGCAGATCTTCCGTTTCCATGGCAAAGCCCACCAGAACGCGGTCTCCCTTTATTTTGCCGATCTCGGCGATTATATCGGGATTTTGCTCAAGGGTAATGGTAAATTCACCCTTTTCCTTCTTTATCTTGGAATCGGCCATGCTGGCGGGACGGTAATCTGCTACTGCCGCAACCTTGATAATGACTGTTGATTCGTCTACATGTTTCATAACGGCATCCCTCATTTCAACGGCGCTGGAAACCGCGACGAATGTCACACCGGATGGAGCAGTCACCGAGGTCGGACCACTGATCAGCGTCACGGCTGCTCCCCGGCGTTTTGCCATTATTGCGAAGGCATATCCCATCTTACCCGACGAATAATTCGAGATAAACCTTACCGGATCAAAGGGTTCTCTCGTTGGTCCTGCCGTTATCAATACATTTTGTCCTCTCAGATCCTTCGGCGTTAAAATCGTTATCACCTCTTCAAGAATATTATCCAATGGTGCCAGCCGTCCCTGCCCTTCTGTTCCACAGGCTAATTCTCCACACGTCGGATCAACAAAACAGTAGCCGAGATTCGATAACTTTTGAATATTTGCTTGGACAAGCGAATTTGTGTACATATTCGTATTCATGGCGGGGCATATAAGTACCGGTGCTTTCGTTGCCATTACCGTTGTTGAAAGCAGGTCGTCGGCAATCCCCGAAGCAATCTTCCCGATGATGTTGGCAGTCGCCGGGGCCAGGACAAAGATGTGTGCCGTTTCAGCCAGCGATATATGCTCCATCTCCCAATCTCCGGTCAACGAAAAGGTATCGGTATACACCGGGTTCCCCGAGAGGGTTTGCAGTGTCAGCGGGGTGATGAATTCCGTTGCATTCCGAGACATAATGACGGAAACATCCGCTCTTTGTTTTACGAAGGCTCTCGTTAATTCAGCTGATTTATACGCAGCAATGCCGCCGGTTATTCCAAGAACGATTTTTTTACCTTCCAGCATGAGAAAATAACCTCTTGTTTGAATATTCACGCTCCACGGAGCACGGCGCCGGAAATCCTCAGGGTCGGGAGTAAGGCATGAATTGAAGCTCGCTCGTGAGCTCTTAACAGCTCAACAGCTGAAAAACCCTTAGCCTTGAGCCCCAGGCCTCAGTCCATTTAATACCACGTCGCAACAACCAAGGATAAGAGAAACGCCGTCGATTGGAATTTTTCACCTACCTCTCTGGTCTTACCTCTTTGCCTTAAGTTGTCGGCGCGATAAGATTTCGCACTCCCCACAGGAAGAACAGCGACCCAAAGAACAAAAGCATAAAAGCGCATATTCCCATTATGTTTCGGTAGAGACCGTCATTGAGGAATCGCTTACCCTTAGATACTGCAAATGATATCATACTATACCATGAAAAATCCGCCAAAATGTGCCCCATGAAAAAAATAACAACTCCGTTTATACCATATCGCATTGAAACGATGACATATCCAAGGCCGATTGTCGCCCACCATATAATCCAGTATGGGTTTGCCAGACTGGTCATGACACCAGCTACAACCGGTCCTCCCCAGACATTTCTTCCGCCATGAAAATTGATGGTCATTCGTTTGATATCCTTCGCCATCATTACAGACATCCATATCAGATAACATCCGCCGAGCATGCCGACTGTACTTATGAAAATCCTGTTATTGAGAAATTCGGCAAAGCCGCCCAGCAGCAAAAGAATGAAAACGACTTCCAACATACCATGACCGGCAATTATCATAGGTCCGGCCCAAACGCCTCTTTTTACACTCTCCGTAATCGTTACCGAAAGAACCGGTCCGGGAACCATGGCTCCCGAAAGAGAAATAAGAAACGAAGATATGAAAATCCCGGCAAGCGCCTTCATGTACTGTTCCTGTAATCCTATATTATGTTTGAAGTTTTCAGAGATATAACAGGTATCATATCCTTGGTCAATGCTTTAGGGGGTGTTAATCTCATTCATTTTTACTTGGTCAATTCCATTTTCTGATGAATCGACAACAGGCTCCAAGCAATTCCAAAACTCATCCTTCCGTTTCAGACAATTGGAATTGCCGATCTTACGCTTCGGCAAGATTGCTTGTATCAGGAAGATTTATTTCTAAATGGCGCAGTCCCAAGGAACAGGATCAAACAAAACAACACTCTCGAATAAAACTGAAATGCCGCGTTTTTTAGCAGCTCCTGCCGTGCATTCACTATCAGCACCCCTGCCCTGTCAAGGTAACGGATGAACATCGATCCTTGCATTTTAGACTTTCAATAGGTATACTTCCCGCCTTTAACGCTGAAAGTGGAGATATACCCTATGAACAGATACGTTACTACATTTTTTGTATTTATGATTTTGATGCTCATAAGCGCCGGCATTTTCTTTTTCTTTACCTGCTACGAAGGAGAACAACCCGTCATTGCAATCAGTAGCGTTCCCGATATGATCGGTAGGGAAAAGATGCTGGAGATACATTGTTCAGATAGAAAAAGCGGAATTCGTCTTGTTTCTGTGAGCATCACTCAGGACGAAAAGAAGTATCAACTTGAGACTGTCAGCATACCGCATCGTGGTATTACCGAACAGGTCATTCCCGTCTTGATACATCCGAAAGACCTTAAGCTTCATGACGGTCAAGCAACTCTTGACATTTCGGTCACCGATCAATCTCTGCGGAAAAATACGGCAAGCAAGACGTTCACCGTAACGATAGATACCGTACCGCCCCGCATCATTCAGTTGAATCCTCTCCACTACGCAAATCCCGGCGGCTCGGCAGTTACGGTCTACTCGATACCGGAAGAGATTGCTGAAACATACGTCTATGTGGGTGACAATATCTTCCCATCCTATCCCATCACGCTTGCCGGTAAGTCATGTTACGTCTGCTATTTCGCACTCCCGATGGACAGTACCGGCATAAAGGACGGCATGATCGGCATTGCAGCGAAGGACAAAGCAGGCAATCTTGCTAAAAGCTCCCTTCCCATACACATGAGACAAAAAAGTTTTCGAGACCGCACGATGACTATCAGCAAAGGCTTTCTGGAACGGAAAATTCCGGATTTGGAGCAATATAACAACATGATAAAATACGAGTCTCCCATCGAGGCCTTTCGATACATCAACGATCGCATGAGAGCCGAAAACAATGAAAAGATACGTTCTATATGTCAACAATCGGCAGACCGACAACTCTGGAAAGGATCATTTATCAGAATGAAAAATGCGGCCACCATGGCCATGTTCGGTGATAAGAGAACATATGTCTTCGAAGGACAGAAGATCGGAACGAGCATTCATGACGGTGTGGATCTTGCTTCCGTCAGAAATGCCACTGTTCACGCAGCGAACAGTGGAACGATCGCTTTCACCGGATATCTCGGCATTTATGGTAACAGTATACTCATTGATCACGGACTTGGATTATTCAGTTTCTATGCTCATCTGGAAACAATTGATGTGACAGAGAAACAGTTGGTTAATAAAGGAATGCCGATTGGGCGAACGGGTACATCTGGGTGGGCCGGCGGCGATCATCTCCATTTCGGCATCTTTGTCGGCATTCAATTTGTCGATCCTCAGGAATGGTGGGACCCTCACTGGATACAGGACAATGTTGATATAAAGCTCGACGTCGCCTCCTAGATAATGAATGCGTCATTACCACATTCCGAGTATCTTCATCCTCTGTCACGCAATGTATTATGAATGTTATGATTGACGGGTGGGAGTTTATCTTTTTACGTCGCGGTGGCTGACATTCACCCTATAATTCTTATCCTTATAATACTCGGCTAGTTTGTTCACCATGACAACCGACCGGTGTTTTCCCCCGGTACATCCAAGGGCAACATTGAGATAGGCTTTCCCCTCCTTCTCATAGAGAGGGGTAAGGAACGCCGCAAGCCGGAACAGCTCGCGAAGAAAGCTTTTCGTTCCATCCGCCTTCATGACATACTCACTCACACCTGCAGTATTGCCGTCCAGTTCCTTCAACTCATTCACGAAATAGGGGTTGGGCAGAAATCTGACATCGAGTACGATATCAGCGTCGGGGGGGATGCCGTACCGATATCCAAAGGATATCAAATTGATGATAAGTCTTTTCCCCGTCGCCGGGGACAGGTAGTATTGCTGGATGTGATCCTTCAATTCATGTACGTTGTAGAGAGACGTGTCGACCACATTATCTGCCATCTGTCTCAGATCAAGCAATTTCTCCCGTTCCAGTCTGATACTTTCAAGCATCGTTCCCGCTTCCGAAAGAGGATGCGATCTTCTTGTTTCACTGAACCTGTGCAGCAATGATTCGTCACTGGCATCGAGAAACAGTATCTCAATATTGTACCCCTGTCTCTTCAGATCCGGGATGATTTCCATGTGCTGCTCAAGAAAGTATTTTCCCCGCACATCCATAACGAGAGCGATATTCCTCACCTCTCGCTCCGTCTCAGTATGAATCTCCAGCAATGACGGCAGGAGTCGCATCGGCAGGTTATCGATACAGAAGAATCCTATATCCTCAAGCGCCCGCAGTGCGGTACTCTTTCCGGATCCTGAAAGACCGGTAACGATAACAGTACGGGTTTCTTGCATTCTGTTCTTATCGATGAGGTCGCTCCTTTTGTATCCTATTGAAAATCCGGTCCTTCAGATCTCTCGACGCACTGTATTCATCTTTCCTGAGGATTTCATTTCTCGCAACGATCTCAACGATTGTTGCCATGTTCCCGCCTGATCTGACGGGAACCCTGATAAGGGGAATCTTGACTCCCATGACGGTTCTATAGTGTTCCTCGGATTCAATCCTGTCAAATTCAGCATCCCTCTTCCATCGGATAAACTCAACCATTATGTGTATGGTCGTCTCGTCACTGACGGCGGCCACACCGAACAACCGTTTGACGTTGATGATCCCCAGTCCTCTGATTTCCATGAAGAACTTGGTTAATTCCATACTTAAACCGGCAAGGACACCTTCATTCCCCTTCCTTATCTCGATGATATCATCGGCGATCAGCTTGTGACCGCGTGTCACGAGCTCAAGTCCGCATTCGCTTTTGCCGATCCCGCTTTCACCGATAATAACAACTCCGATTCCAAGCACTTCGACCAACACGCCATTGATGATAACAATATTCTCGATCTTCTCTCTGAGTAATCCGATGAGACGGCTTTGCAGGGGAAAGACGTCGAGACCCGACGCGCACAGCGGAATTGACTCTTTATTTGAAAACTCAATGAGAAAAGGAGGAATTGTTCCTGCTTGTGAGCAGACAATGAGAGGGGGCGAAGAGGCGCTAAGAGCGGGAAGGAGGAGGCTTACGATACACGGCGGGTCGGCCTCACATCGTGACAACACATCATGAGTGATAATGACCACAGATCCCCTGCCGAAGTTTTCGTCTGCCGAGGCCTGGTCCATATCGAATATTTTGATTGACGGACTGTTGATCGTCCTCCCTGTTCCGGAATACCCTCCAATAAGCGAGAGGTTCAGTCTCTCTTTTCCATGTGTCAGCAGATCTTTAACGGCAAAAGGACCCATGCGCGCTATATGAATGCCTTATTCTATCAAATATATGCTGCGTCTTTATTCTCTATTACGTGATAAATGTCGTCAAGTGTCGCCGTATTCATGAGCTTTTTTCTGAATTCTTCTTCTTTCAGCATACGGGATATCTTCGCCAGGGCCTTGAGATGCTGGCCTGCGGAATTTTCCGGCGCCATGAGTAGAAAGAAAATATGAACAGGCTTGCCATCTAAAGAATCAAAGTCTATCCCCGTATGAGATCTCCCAAAAGAAACGATGAGGTTTTCAAGCCCCGGTAGTTTGCCGTGCGGTATAGCAATACCATCACCGATACCGGTACTACCAAGCTTTTCTCTCTCAAGCAATACTTCGACCATGGCATCCAAATCTATGGTGATATTGCCCCTGAGAAAAGTCTCCGATAATTCATATAGAACTTCTTTCTTCGACTTCGACTTTAATTCTTCTATTATGAATTCCTTTTGGAGCAAATCGGTAATATTCATCATCATCATACCTCGAGTTTCAGCTATTCGCCTCGATCAGCACATAGTTGCCATCATCACGACGGTAAATGACATTAACCCTCTCGGATGATGAATCTCTGTACATTACAAACCTGTTTCTGGAATCCTCCATTTCAAGGATTGCATCGTCGACGGACATCGGCTGAAGAACAATACGCCTCACTTCAACAACTTTCGGCTGACCTTCATCGTCATCGAAAACCTCGACCGATTCGGTTGCCATCGCGGCAATCTCATTAAAAGAAGAATTCTCTTTACGGTTACGAATTTTCTCTTTATGTTTCTTCAGCTGTCGTTCTATCTTATCGATAACGTTGTCGACGGCAGTGATCATTTCTTTCTCTTCCTCTTTTCCATTGACCTTAACGCCCTTGCTTGACAAATTTACTTCAGCAACATTTCTGAATTTTTCAACGGAAAGGATCACATGGGCCTCAACAGGCTTATCTATATAGCGTGCAAGCTTCTGTAGCCTTTTATTGACATGTTCTTTCAACCATTCTTCAGCATCGGTATTCCGAAAGGTCAAAGAAATCTGCATAGCAGTGCCTCCTCGCGCATGTATTATGTGCTGACTATAGAAAGTGCCTCCCTTGAGAGGCAAGTGCTTATCCTTCTGCAATGTTGGGTAATCAGGCCCCGCCCGTAAGCCCGGACGGCCACGGAATCATACCCGATAATGCTAAAGTTCGAACTTATAGTTAAGTCAACCGGAAATGTCAACCCCTATTTCACAGCTACAATTAAAAGTATTTCTTTCGTTTTGAAGAAGGAAGTATGCCGATCATCTCTCTGTATTTCGCCACGGTCCGTCTCGCAATAGATATTCCCGATTCTTTGAGAATCGCCACAAGCTGACTGTCATTGTACGGTTTTTGAGGGTTTTCGTCGGTTATGATCCGCCTGATCTGTTCCTTTACACTTTCGGATGCGATTGAATCACCATCGGTTCTGTTGATGCCGCTGTTGAAGAAATATTTCAATTCAAAAATCCCTCGCGGCGTATGAACATATTTATTGGTTGTGACGCGGCTGATGGTTGATTCATGCATCTCCACGTCATCGGCGATATCCTTCAACACCATCGGTTTCAAGTAATTAATACCTTGATCAAAGAAATCTCTCTGAAATTTGACGAGACTTTCCGTTACCCGATAGATGGTTTTCTGCCTCTGCTGTATACTCTTTATCATCCATGTGGCTGACTGGAGACGTTCCTTGATATACTCCTTGCACGTTCGATCCCCTGTATTTTCCGTTGAACCGGTCAGGATGTCCCTGTAGAAATTGCTCACTCTCAGCTTGGGCAATCCGTCTTCATTCAGCACGATTCGATATTCATTTCCCGCCTTAAACACATAGACATCAGGTACAATATAATGCGGACGATCCTCATTATAGAGAAGTCCCGGCCGGGGATCCAGTGTGTTTATCACAGAAACGGCTTCGAAGACTTCTTCAAGAGAAACCTTCTGTCTTTTTGCAATGTTGTTGTAGTTTTTCGTTTCGAGATCTTTGAGATGTTCCTCCAGAATTATCTCGATGAGGGGATTCTCACAACCAAGAAATCTAACCTGAAGCATCAGGCATTCTTTCAGATCCCGCGCCGCAACGCCCGGTGGATCGAATTCCTGAATTTTTTTCAGTACCTGTTCAACAATATGATCCTCGACCTGCTCGAGGGTTGAGATCTCCTCCGAGCTTGCCTTCAAGTATCCCGAGGCATCAAGATTTCCTATTATCTGTTCACCCACTCTTTTTTCTCTCTCCGAAAAATGGGAGAGATTGAGCTGCCACATAAGATGATCCGTTAAGGAACCTTGTTTGGTCAAGAGATTCTCATACGACGGAAGCTCCACGTCCTCCCGGGCGTAGGTGACTCCCATGGGTCCGTAGTCCTCCAAATAGCTGTCCCAATCGAATTCCTCTCTTCCGTCTCCTTCTCCGGTAATTTCCTTCGTGCCTGTCGTCGTACTTGAATTATCAATTTCTGTTACCGTTTCACGTTCCGGTTCATCCTCAAGGGGTGTTTCCTCAAGAAGTGGATTTTCCTTTAATTCTTCATTAATCGCATCAACCAGTTCAATCCTCGATAATTGCAGCAGCTTGATGGCCTGCTGCAGTTGTGGGGTCATGATAAGCTGCTGTGTAAGTTTTAAGCTCTGTTTCAGTTCAAGGGTCATTGTTTATCCGTCCACCAGTCGATTCTCACATCACCATCGAATGCGGTCAAACCGCACGGGCAACAAAACCGAACATCTTTTATGCATCGCCTTTCATCTTTCAGGTCAAAAGACTCACCGCAGTCTAATGATGATTTTTGAATTTCCATTTCCTTCCCAGCTTGAGTTGCCCACAGCATCCCCTGAAACACCTCTCTTATATTATGTATCATTTGACACGGTTTTTTGATTCACCATCAACTACAGGTCAAAATTCTCCCCGAGGTAAAACTTCCGAGCGACGTCGCTGCCGGCTATTTCATCCGGATGACCCTCAACAAGAATCTTACCCTCATTCAATATATACGCTCTGTCGCATACGGTCAGGGTTTCCCTGACATTATGATCCGAGATTACAACGCCGATCCCCTTGGATTTCAGTTTTCTGATTATCATTTGAATATCTGCCACTGCAAGAGGATCTATACCGGCAAAGGGTTCATCAAGGAGTATATATCGAGGAGACGTCACGAGCGCTCTCGTTATCTCCACTCGCCGTCGTTCTCCCCCGGACAGCGAATATGCCTTGCTCTTTGCCAGATGCGTCAGATCAAGCTCACTCAGCAGTTCATCCAACCTCGTTTTCCTCTCAGCACCCGTTATATCAAGGGTCTCCAGAATTGCCAGAATATTTTGTTCGACCGTCAATTTTCTGAATATCGACGGCTCCTGGGGAAGATAACTTATTCCCCTGCGGGCTCTCAGATACATGGGATACACGCTGATATCTTCATTATTCAGCAGAATGCTCCCTCCATCAGGATGAATAAGGCCCACGATAATATAAAAGGTGGTTGTCTTCCCGGCTCCATTCGGGCCCAGGAGCCCGACAACTTCACCCCTGTTGATTGAGAGATCAACGTGATCGACTACTCTCCTTCCGTCATAAGCTTTGACCAACGCTTCAGCTTGCAATTTTCCCATGTGCTCGCGTCATATCCCGAGATTACTGTTTCTTTTCTTCCGGATAGATCGTTGCGGTAACCCGTTGGTTCGGCGAGCCCTTTACCATACCTTTATTTTCCGCCATAAAGAATATTATGGTATCGCCCCTGATTACATTATCGCCGTCTTTCATGACGGGATTTTCCGTAACGATGACTTTCTGCTCATCATTATAAAACACCGCGAGCCCACCCGTTACGATCTTCTCCTGTTGTCTGATCGTAACGTTTCCTTTCGCTTCGATCTTTTCAATGTCTCCCGACTGTGCACCTCCGGGGCGCATAAACTGATTCGATTTTCTGCCCCCCTCAACCTCCTTTTTGTAATAAAGTCGGAACTCATCGGAATTGATGGTTGTGTCTCCTTGTGTAACGACGACATTTCCGGAGAAAACCGCCATTCGCTGTTCCGTGTATGCGTCAAAGCGATCGGAGGTGATGTGTATCGGCTTATTATCCTCGTCCGATGCGGGTTGAGCCGACACCTGCACAAGCGGTATACCCACGATTATTATGACAAGTACTACAAAAAAACGTTTCATTCCGTATGCCGATTTCCTGATTATTTTAAGACTCGACTATCAATCAATGCATCCACTTCCGATAAAAGGGCCAGATGATTCCGGTTCATTAGAATGGTCAATCCGACGCCTCGCAACGTCACGTAATCATTTTTCATCGTAACCATAGCGTCGGTTGAGGCTTTTTTTTCGGCATCGGAATACATCAGGTAGTCCGTTGTGACCTGGTCGCCATGCTCGGACAATATCTCCACATTCCCCGAAATAAACATATCTTTTGAATCAGTATGAAATCGGCCCTCATCCCCCTTAAGATAGTAAATGGTTCCGTCCGATCTGATCATCTCGACCATGACACGATCCAAGACGACGATATTTTCATTTCTCATATACCTCGCGGAATCCGCTTTTATATTCCATACGGTGTCGGGATCACCTACTTCGGTAAATTGAAAATCTCTTACATACAGATCCGCTTTATCGGCAATGACTTTTAAAACGCCCGTTTCATTTTTATCCTTTGCCTGAAGAAAGATAAACAAAACTGTTATTATGATCAAGCTCGTCAGTAATCCTATGATGATTCTTCTTCTTTTCATATTTCTTGCATGCCGTGCTTACAATCGACTATAGCACCCCCTCTCAGAGATGTAAAGATGAATCAATTCTACCTTATATTACAGGATGTTAAGCAGAATAATATGGTGATACGACCGTATCCCATTTATTCTGAACTTTGAGAATTAATTCACATATCTCCCGCACGGCGCCCCTGCCGCCGCCATTCCCTGTAATGAAGTCGGCGGCTTCTTTGGCATCTTCCGAAGCATCGGCAACGGCAACGGCAAAACCGACCTCACGGAAAACGGGAATATCCACAATATCATCACCGATATAAGCTATATGTTCCGCCGTAATACTCCGCTTCGTCATGATCTTCCGAAGGATCTCGATCTTGTTTTTTGCCCCCTGATGTACTTCCTGTATCCCCAGTTCCCGCGCACGGTGCTCTACAACTTTTGACGTTCGTCCCGTTATGAGAATCACCTCGATTCCAACCCGCATCAGGAGTTTCAATCCATGACCATCGCGGACATGAAACTGTTTCGTCTCATTTCCCAGATCGTCAATAATGATCATTCCATCGGTCAATACCCCGTCCACATCGAGTATGAGAAATGAAACTGGCTTAATCTTTTCAGCCATGCTCTGGTCGATCGATGTATTCATAGTCACCTTTCTTTCGTTTGATTGCATCTTTTTTAGAAAGCGGCCTCGCCCTCGCCGCAATGACCCGCGGCACACGGCGATTCTCGACGGGCTGTTGCCCAAACGAACATTCATCTGAGCAGGTCATCATGGAGCTTTTCGTGAATAAATCTCAGCGAAAGCGCCCCCTGTTTTCATGTTCGTTCAATCGATCTTTTTCACGATTCCGTCAATTTCTTTGAGAACCGCCAGCAGTTCCGGCAACGTCCTCATGTCGAGCGAGTTGGGACCGTCACACAGCGCCCGGTCAGGATCCGGATGTACTTCAACAAACAGACCGTCAATGCCGGTGGCAACCGCCGCCCGCGACAGATACACCGCCATATCTCTCCGCCCTCCCGACGATGTTCCCGCACCTCCCGGAAGCTGAACGCTGTGGGTGGCATCAAAGATGACGGGATAGCCCATTTTTCTTATTATGGGGAGAGAGCACATGTCTGCAACAAGGTTATTGTACCCGAAGCTAACCCCTCGCTCTGTAATCATGACCTTATCGTTTCCCGAAGCGAGCACCTTTTCTACCACATTCCATATATCCCACGGTGCAAGGAATTGTCCCTTTTTAACATTCACTGCAAGACCCGTCGCAGCAACGGCGGTGACAAAGTCGGTCTGTCGGCATAGAAATGCCGGGATTTGAAGAACATCCAGCACTTCCGCCGCCTCATCAATTTCTTCAAACCGATGAACGTCCGAGAGTATCGGCAGGGAAAATTCCTCCTTTATCTTCTTCAGAATGTTTAACCCCTGCCGCGCCCCCGGTCCGCGGTACGAATTGAGCGACGTTCTGTTCGCCTTGTCGTATGATGCCTTGAACACGAAAGGAACGGACAGTTGATCCGTAATTTCCTTTAGATAAGCTGCGACTTCCCGAGTCGTCTCTTCATTTTCAATGACACAGGGTCCGGCAATCAGAATAAACGGGTTATGACCACCGATAACAAAATCACCGAGTGTAATTTCTTTCATGGTTCTTTCCCTCATGCCGCAGTGCCGCAGACGCGCATGGTCAAAGGCCGGCTACCTGTTTTTTTGATCGGCATAATCTCACCTGTGTTTTTCTTGGAGGATTTTTATTTTCATTTCCGGTATTTTCGCGGCTGCCTGTGACGATGCGGGATTTAACTGATAGGCTGATGTGTATGCCTTCAGCGCATCGTCATACTTTTTCTTTTTCTCATAGGCCTCCGCAAGGTTCAGGTAAACAACATCATCCTCATCATCATAACCGAGCGAGATGTTGTAATTCTTTATTGCCTGATCATAATCTCCCTTCAGCCCGAAGACATAGCCAAGACTGGAATATAATTCAGCTTTTTTCGGCGATATTTTTATCATTCTGCCGTACGTTTTAATCGCCGAATCATATTTCTTTGCCTTTACATAATGATCGGCAATAATCGACAGGACTTCCATGGTGGGATGCGCCGATGCATACTGCTCGTATTGCAGAGCCGCCTTGTCGTATTCACCGATTTTGCTGTAAACTGTTGCCAGAGCATACCGAATCTGAGCATCTTTAATGCCGTTTTCGATCGCCTTCTCATAATATTGCGCAGCCTGTCTGTAACTTTTCCGCTCATCCGATATAAACCCGAGGCGTGCGCATGCCACGGCATTCTTCGGTGAAATTTCCAGAATTTTCTTGTAACGCGCCTCAGCATTCTTATAATCTTTCCTTCTCAGCAGATAGTCGGCCAACCGTGCCAGCGCATCGGCATCATTCGGATTCAGTGACAACACCTTCTCGTATTGCGATGCAGCATCCTTGTATCGTTTTCGCTTTTCGTATGCAACAGCAAGATTGAAATGTACGACGGGGTCTTGCGGATTAAGTTCAAGAGCCTTCCTATAATTGGCAATCTCACGTTCCCAGTCTCCCGTCGCTCCGGCAGCAAGACCTATATTGGCATATGCCGTAGCGTTATCCGGCTGTTTGCTGATGATCTTTCTGTATAACGATATCGCTTCCTTGTACCGCTGAGCACTGAGATAAGCATCCGCCAGAGCACTCATCACGTTGACATCCTGGGGCATTTTCTCGTGAACAACGGTGTAGTGTTCAATCGCATTGGAAGAATTGCCCGTTTTTTCGTATGCTTCTGCGAGACGAAACCGGGTCTGCACATCGTCAGGGTTCAGTTTAAAGGCTACGTCATAATTCGCCGCGGCCCGAGACCAGCTACCCGTTTGTGAATATGCATAGGCAATGTTCGCATAGGCTGCACCGTCCTTCGGTGAAATCCTTAATATTGTTCGAAGGATCGGTATTGCCTTCCCGTACTCTTTTCTTTTCATATACAGCGCCGCCATATCGGTCAGCGTCCCGAGATCACGGGGATTCTGTTTCAGGACAGCTTCATACTCCGAAATACCCTGCATATGTTTGCCCGTTTTCACGTACAGCTGCGCAAGCATCTTTCGCGTAACCGCATCATCAGGCTTCATTTTCAGAGCTCTCTCAAGGTAGGTTATCTGTGAACTTTCACTGTCGGAGCTTTTTGCAAGCCTGAACCAGTCCTGTGGAGTAATCTCCGCCTTCACCGGAATGGATGCAATAACCTCATCTCTATACTTTATGAGAACGTGGTACGTCTCCTTGCCTTCGTTCTTTCCGCCGCTGATGATTCTATCAATGAGTTCCCTGCCGTTCAGCAACTTCTTGAAATCATTCTCATCACCCATACCCTCGATATCTGCGGTAATCCCTTTGCCGAATACCATATCGGTGGAAATTTTCTTTATGACGAATTCATCACGGTATGAGAGTTCGAACACATCACCAGGGGTTAATCGATAATCCTCCCCGTTTTTTTCCACATCCATGTAATAAAATTTCGGGGTCTTTCCGGCAACGGACGTGAGAACCGAATGTTTGATGCGCGATAAGGCTGATGTGACCGCCTGGTGCCGCTCGCCCATATAGTGATAAAAAAATAAGCCGGCGGCAAAGGAGACAATCACCCCGACAACTATGATCCAGAGGGGAATCGATACGCCTGCGTGTTGCTTTTTCGCCTGTTTCGTTTCCTTTATGCTTCTGTAACGATCAACCATGCAATCAACTATCCTCGCGGATGATACTTCTTATGAATGTCCTTCAAAAGCTCCCTTGTTACATGCGTATAAATCTGCGTCGTCGATATGTCCGAATGCCCCAGCATGACTTGAACCGACCGCAAGTCGGCCCCTCCTTCAAGGAGATGCGTTGCAAACGAGTGCCGGAACGTGTGAGGATGCACCTTATTCTCAAGACCTGCTTTCCTAGCATATTTCTTCACAATCTTCCAGAACCCCTGGCGCGTCAAACCGGTGCCGGATCGATTGACAAATAATACATTTGTCATGGTGCGTTTCAGGAGCTTCGGCCTTCCCTCGTTGATGTATCGTGTGATAAAGGCAAGCGCCGGACGCCCCACCGGAACGATTCGTTCTTTATCTCCCTTCCCGATAACAATAAGGAATCCCACCTGCCAGTTAATGCTGTTCATCGAAACGGTTATCAATTCCGCTACTCGGATTCCCGTGGCATACATCAATTCCAGCATGGCCCGATCTCTCATGCCCAGCGGTGATTCCGCGGCCGCCTGTTCGAGCAGCTGGTCCATCTCGGCCCTGCTCAACGTGTCGGGAAGCCGCATCCAGACCTTGGCCAGTTCGATATTGGCGATGGGGTTGCTTTCAATCACTTTATCCCTGAGGAGATATTTGTAAAACCCCCTCAGCGCGGCAAGGGTTCTGTTTACGGAATTCGGCGTCAGTCCGTTATTTCTTAAGCTTCCCAGAAATGCGATAACATCTGTCGATGTGATCCCTGTTATGCCGGACATTCCCCGCTCTTGCATAAATCCCGTGTATCGGTTCAAATCACGACTATACGCCTCAAGGGTATTAAGTGACACCCCTTTCTCTATTGCCAGGAAATTAAGGTATTCATCAACCAGGGCATCCACGTTTTTCCCGTCTCTCCGAACAGTTATCACGTGAAGGCGCCACGGCGCCGTCTCCGTCTTCGTGATGACAATGCTGGAATTCTATGTAATACTGCGGTGGAATGCAAGAAAGATGTGCGCCGTTCACATAATCCTTCGCCATGTGAATTATACAGGCAGCAGGAATCATTATTCCATATTCGAGAAAAGTGGACAAAACCGATACAGTCTGGTAATCGTTTCAGCCGACAGGTATTAAGAAATCCATAAACGTCACAGGTGCTGGCCGGGAAGAAACATGACGATTCGCAAGAAACCGAAACTGCTTGTTCTTACGTCTACTTTTTCGAGAGGAATCAATGACGGCAGCCCGTCTTTTGTGTTCGAACTATGTCGCCGATTGACCGACAGCTTCGACATTCATGTCGTTATGCCACATTCAGCAGGTGCGAAACGTGAAGAAGAAATAGCCGGAATTCATATCACTCGATTCCGATATTCTTTCACGAAGTATCAACAACTGATCGGAACCAGCGGCATTTTGCCAAGCCTGTCCCTTCATCCCTGGAGGTATCTCCTTATCCCCTTTTTCATTCTCGGACAATTGACAACCGCACTTCGTTTGCTGAAAAAACATGATTATTGCGCGATTCATGCCCACTGGTTGATACCCCAAGGTTTTGTTGCAGTAGTGGCGCGCCTTTTACTGCGTTCATCCGTACCTGTCGTTTGCACTTCTCACGGAAGTGACATCTTTGCACTCAAAGGTGGAATATTCGATGCGGTACGCCGTTTCGTGCTCACACGTACCGATATAGTAACCTTTGTAAGCCATGCTCTCCGGGAGAAAGCCCTTTCATCACTCGGGCATTTCCCCAAAACGGAAATAATACCCATGGGCGTTGCCCTTGAGCATGAATTTGTACCGTCCGATGCCCCTCGGCAGAATGGGCAGATCCTTTTTGTGGGTCGGCTTATCCAAGAGAAGGGTGTTCAGTACTTAATCAGAGCCCTGCCTGAGCTCATTCGTATTCATCCGGATATTTCCCTGATAATCGTAGGAACTGGTCCTTACGAAACGGCACTTCAAGAAGAAGCGACGGCATTGAAAGTCGATCATTGTGTCACCTTTCTCGGTCCCTTGAAACATGGTGCACTGCCTGAGTTGTATCAATTTTCTACGGTATTCGTCCTCCCCTCATTATCGGAAGGCTTTGGACTCGTCCTTGTAGAGGCAATGGGTTGCGAATGTCCGGTTATAGCGACTGATTTGCCGGCAATTCGAGATATCGTTAAGGACGGCAAGACCGGCCTTTTGTTCCGACCGAAAAGTGCTACTGACCTTGCCGATAAGATCACTTACCTGCTGGATAATGACGAAATCAGACACGATTTAGGTCATTCAGGCAGGAACTACGTATGTGGACGGTACGACTGGAAGATCATTGCTGACCGCTATGCTTTACTTATTGAAGGGCTTGATGTGTCTTCTCATCATGATGTTTCTTCAAACAATTCCTGATACTTCCGTAGCATTAGTTCAAGTGTAAAATTATCTTCAATCCGTGCTCGATTAAATGCTCCCATCTCGCGGCGCAGTTCGGCATTCTCAGCCAGGAAATTAATTTTCTCAGCAAAGGCATCGACGTCTCCGACAGGACAAAGGAATCCTCCTTTTCCTTCAACAACTAATTCAGGAATCGCAGAGCAATTGCTTGCAATCATTTGAGATTAACAAACAATGGAATATAAATAACCAAGGTACCTGATGATCAAAATTTACACTGAAAATTTTCACCAGCGAAGGTCGCAAAGTGACGAGGAACAAATGTTTGACCAGGGGGTCTGGTGAAGGAATACAGCAGATTATACGAAATGCTGACGTAGCTTCATGAATTCATGATGAAAGTTCATACACCCTTGTACCCTATATAGGTACCTGTAAGATAGGCAATGCTCGACATTAGCTTTACCAGTACCCATTTTATTTTAAATGGTATG
Source organism: Deltaproteobacteria bacterium (assembly GCA_011056835.1). Taxonomy (GTDB): domain Bacteria; phylum Desulfobacterota; class Syntrophia; order Syntrophales; family UBA6807; genus DSDU01. Next base: position 6,081 of record DSDU01000204.1, on the reverse strand, counting down.
CCGGGTATCCTGATGATCATATCTCCCAACCTGGAGAGTGCGGGTACCAGAGGATTAAAAATTGATCCAAGGACGGTCAAGGGAAACTTATGAAGTCTGCAATCGATTTTTCCGTAAATGGATAGGGCATAATATTCAGGATGTGCCTCTTGAAAGCGGGGAGAAGAATAATGAGCAGATTCGAACATTTTTCTACAGACTTCTATAAGGGATAAATCCGGAACATGCCTCACTGCGGCCTTTTGACACAAAGCTAATTTTGCACCTATCGATACCAAACGAAGGAGATAATCACGATCTTCGAAACCATAGTGACGATAACCTTCATCGAATCCACCTGTCGCCTCCAAACATGAACGACTGATCGCGAAGTTTGCACTTGTAAAGGCAGCATGGTTACCCGTAGCAAAAGATTTCTCACGTGATGATTGAAGCATGTTTTGATAGAGGCCCCAAAAGCTTTCGTCATCAGCAATGATAGGGCCCATACTCACATCAACACCAGTCTGAAGCTTTTCAATATGGGCACTTAATGAACTTGAAGCAAGCCATTCACAGTCTGCATCCAAAAACACTACATAGCAACCCCTTCCAACACGCCAGCCTGTATTACGGGTAGCGGAACGTCCCCGATTTTCTCTGTGTGAAATAAGATAAACTTTTTCTTTAAACACTTCCCGGCAGTGCTTTACAGTATCATCCGAAGACCCGTCATCGATAATGATGACACTTTTCCTCCAACCGGCCGGAAGCTCTTGCATTAGCGTCGATTGTACTGATTTGTGAATTATGTGCCGTGCGTTATAGGCGGGAATCACAATATCAATCACAGACGGTTCATTTATTTGCTTTTTAGGCATCACTTGTTTTCGCTGTGTCATTTCAAAGAAGTCTGATTCGTATTCATGGCAACGTTCTGTGTGCGTTCCTGCATGAGGACTGCCGACTTCATAGCTGTTGTATTGAATCTATATCGTAGGGCGGAGCAACAATGCCAAGATTCCCTTTTTTAATAGCCTCCTTCAGATGTGCCAACAGGCTTTAGTAAAAAAGGTAAAGCACTTGAATACTCGAAAAATTTACTTTGATTTTTGATCACTATATTAACGGGCGTATACAGGCAATACATCAATAACATCAGCAACATATCACAATAATAATTCCTTCTCGACATTCATTTCGTCCGCACCTCGCCTCGTCATTTTGCTTGCACATTCACGAGTATCTCTCTCTTTCTCTAATACTGTCATTCATGGAATGACTACTTATTTTGCAACTGCTGACAGAATTTTAACCATTTCCTCTGCTTGGTTTCGGCGACTGAAATTTCTTATGATGTCTTCATTCCTCCTGAAAGGATAATTGTCCTGTTTCCACCATTTCATAAAATTCAATAATGCATCTTTTATCTCATTGGTTTTCATCGGATTTACACACAGACCGATACCAGCCTGCCGAACAATCTCAGCGGCTGCATTAGCATCAGCTAAAGCCATAACAGGTCTCTCGGCCGCCATATAATCGAAGAGTTTACTCGTCGCAATGGATTTCTGTCCAACAGACGTTACGAGGAGCAGAACATCTGCATCTCTCATTATAGTCGCTGCTTCGGACTTCGGCACATAATGATGACTATGTACGATATCATTTAATGATAATGAGCGTATCATATCAACTTCAGCACCTCGTTCAACACCGACGAGAAAAACCGACAATTCATCGGATAATGTCGGGTTAGCCTTTTTCAATTCATACAAGGCTCTGAAGAAATGATCGGCTTTCCTATCACCCCGCGCCTCGGACAAACGACCCACATGAACAATACACATTTTTCCTTTCTCATATGATAAGAAGGATTTCCTTCCATAAGCACCTTCATTCATTGTGTACCATTCTTCCGGATCGAATCCGTTAGGTATGATGGCGGCCTTATAGTGAGTCACTTTTAAACGACTGATGAGATCATCAATAATCGGTTGCGTCACTGCCGTTATTGCATCGGCCTTTGATAAAAGAAATCTCTCAATTTCACATTCAAGCCATCTTCGAAATCCCCTGAGACTTCGAAAATACAAATACGGTTCAAACATCCACCCGTCTCGCATGTCAGCTACCCACGGTATGTGACACCACTTTTTTAAAAGCATTCCGGCAATATGGGATGACTCCGGCGGCGATGATGTCAATACGACATCATAGTGCTCATTTTTATGTAATGTGGCGGCTGCTCGAAACGCGTTCAAAGCCCACAGCCACTGTCTATCTGGTATATAAAACAGTCTCTTAACCCATCCCCTTGAATATGTAGGTTCAACATTCTGCCTAGTCCGGAATAACATAGGTTTTTGCTTTATAACGGGGGATGCGGGCTTCCCAATTATGCGGCTGATCATGCCCAACATGTCAAGGGTTCGATAAACCGGTTCCCCATATCCCCCCGTTTTTTTGAATTCAGACATTCGGTCACGAAAGGACATAACATGTACATCGACCCCCTCTCGTGTCATATACTTTGTAAACGAAAATGCTCTTTGGGAACCGGTGAATATATGGATTGGAAATGTGTCATATGCATATGAAATCATAAGGATCTTCATAAATCAAATCACTGTGTTGAATTTATAGATACCGCAGCTAGACGGACTCTCAGCATACGTCGGGCCATGATTCTCTTGTACAACTGTGCCCCTCCCAACCCCAATATGAAACCGATATAAGCACGTTTTTCAAATGGATTAATTGCCATCGACCTCAAAAACGTTTTCATACCTGAACGAGTATCTCCGGAAAGCATGTATTCATTTGCCAACTTTGCATATCGATAGCCCATTGCCTTGCTGATGTCGCCCACGCCCTGTTCCTTTAGGTAGTTTTGAATAAAATGCGTATAGGCCCTTTCGCCGACCAGCATGGAACCTGCGTAAGACGATAACCGAGAGCCGGTATGTTCAAGGATTCTTACCAGGTATTCATCAACACAAATCATGTCGTATTGAGTCAAGAAACGGAGAGCCCAGTGTCTGTCCTCAAAAGCAGGCATGCTCTCATCAAACAACCCGATGTTAAAAAGTGCATCGCGATCAACCAGGACTGATGGAGGAGGTATGTTTCCGTCAGTATAGATCATGCGCCTCCGTACCATGTGACCCATAGACGGAAAACATGTTCGAGATATCTCCTTTCCGCTCTCGTCTTCAAATATCATCTGGCAGTATACACCACGGATGTAAAACGACCTGTGTCTGTTTAATGCCTCTACTTGTCGCTCCAGTTTAGCTGGCATCCAGCGGTCGTCATCATCCAAAAATGCTATCATTTCACCTTTTGCACTTCTGATCCCGACATTTCTCGCAGCCGCTACTCCCGTACCGGATTCATTTCGTTTAATACAAATAGAAACGTTTTTATCTACTTTTTTAAACCATTCACTTGTTACCGGTTCGTTTGAACCATCATCAATTATGATGATTTCTATTGGTCGATATGTCTGACAGATAACGCTTTTAACGGCTTTCATCAAGAGTTGAGGTCTGTTGTGGGTCGGGATAATGACACTGACCAATTGTTTGCCTTTAGATAAATTCATTTTCACTTCACTTAACACTACACTGACCATAATTGTTTTTTTTAAATCCCGGATATTCACATAAAATACCAAGATATAATCGACAGTCGGACTTTTTGATAAAAAGAACATCTCTCATTCTATTTCCTGATATCTTACTATAGATAATCGCCCGTCCCGCAAATGTAATTATGTAGGAAATTGTAGTGGCAAGAGCCGCACCTGGTATACCGATTCGAGGAATCAGGATGATATTGAATATAATATTTATGACTACGGAAAAAGCGCTGAGATATATATTTTCTATAAGCCTTCCCCTGCCGGCAAGATCATTGGCCAATATTCTGCTCCCGCTTATTGCAATCGTTCCGATCAACAGTATTTGAAATGGCAAAACCGAGCTTGAATATTGTTCCGAAAAAAACATTATGATCAGCCACCGAGACATGAAAAAAAGAAGAACGGCAATAATCGAAGTAAACAGCAGGATATTGCGACACACTATGGGGGTAAAATCTCTCAATTTTTTTTCATCTGTCTCTGCTGTCACTCTTGGAAATAAGACAGTGCCGGCAGATTGGGAAATAAGCCATATTCTTTCGGACAGACCAACAGCGATTGCATAATATCCAACCGCAACAGGATTCAATAAAAGATTGATCAAGAATACATCCAATCTCAAATGCAGGAACGAAATTACATTATTCAAAAAAACTTTACTTCCGTAGTTTAAAAAATCTTTAAACATGGGCTTGTCAAAAACAAAAACCACTCCCTCCGCTTCTTTTACGGATTCACAAAAAGCAAGGACAGAAGCAAAGCACACTGACAATACGAGACAGATAATAGCCGCCGAGATGCCAAGACGAAACCACAGAAGAAGTATTATGATGAAACATAAGAAACTGGCATCTCGCAAGAGATAGACAGCATTATATTTTTTTATATTCTGGAGTCCCAGGAGGATGTTGATCAGAAGAGATAAAAACACTTGAAAGGGAACTATGATAAGCCCTAACAATAAATATGTTATCTTAATTCCCGGGAAAAGATGGTCTCCCCATAAGAATATTGCTATTAACCCAACTATTATAGCCCCACTGCTTATCGCCAGTGAGAAAATAATATTAATGCCTGCTATACTCTGCAATGGATACTTCTTTTTGCCAATATAGAAGACGGACGCGGGTCCGATTCCGAGGTTCATAAAGATAACTAAAAAAGTCGGTAGCAGAAATGCAATTGAATAGATCCCCTGTCCTTCGGGACCCAATATTCGAGCAATAACGATAGAGCTTGCGAGCACAAGCAGAATGTTCATGCATTGCGTGGCAATTGTGATAAGTGTATGTTTTGCAAATGTTCCCATCAGATATCTTTAGAGTATTGTTCTCATTAATTTTATAAGATTGTGAATTTCCTCTATTGTCATGGAAAAATAAAGTTTTTCGACCCCCCCTAGTCCCATTTGCCATGCCGACAGATCTTTCTTCAATAATTCAAAAAGATATATCATTAAATAAAATGTAAAGTCCTTAGAAGGAATACTCAGAATTTTCATATAGTGTGCAAGTAATTTGTTGTCTGCGGCTGATGGTGAAATAATGTTTTTTTCAAGAGAAGTTATTATTGTATTATCAGCTTTATTCGACCTGACAATAAGGTGCAATGCATCCAAAAGGGCAAATTCATATTTTGAAGCGAGATCCCAGTCCAAGATTCCCGCAACGTTCATAGAAGGTGAATCAAAGAGGATGTTGCCCAGATGATAATCATTATGCCCTAAGACAAAAAAGGTTTGTTCTGGAATATTATGCTTTAAAAATGTAAATGCCTTGGCAATGATACTCTTTTCTGATGCATCCCATAGAATATCTGAACCTTGAAAGGCACAATATGTCTTCTCGATTTTATCGTTAATCTTCTCAATACTAGCAGAGATACGGGAGTCTATATGAATATCCATCAATTTATTGAATGAATTAAAAATAATCTGTTGCTTTCTTTCTCTGCCTATAGTTTCGCCGCTTAAACCCTGGATATAACTTTCAACCCAATAGTCTTGGTTGTTGAAACATCCGAATGTAATTGGAATAGGTGTAGTTCCCCTTATAATTGGGAAACGTGTCCTTAATTCTTCCATATTCCTGAAATTGTTTCTTAATCTGAACCTTGCAAAATCGTTCACAGGGATTTTAATTATCAGTGCCGGGGAAGATTTGTCTCGACCTTTCACTCTCGAAATGCATGTGCCCGTGTGTGTGATTTGAAGATCATAAACTTGATAATCGGCATGATAGCATTCCTTTTCTATAATGCTATGTATAAGACTATGAAACCGCCCGTTGGTACCGATAAAAATAAACGATTCTGCAAAGGCTTTATTTTCGGTCAGGTATTTTGTGATTTTTGCTTTAATGTTGAGCGGCTTTTTTTCTTCCGAAGAGTTTCTTCTGTTCAGCGTAATTATTTTCTTTGGATATCTATACATCGGTAGCGGCACAAAGCTGAAAATG
>DSDU01000196.1 GCA_011056835.1 Deltaproteobacteria bacterium | reverse complement strand
TGTGACATTGTAAAAGAGCGATTTGCCGCCTGTCGGCGGTTGATATTTCCTTTTGTTACTTGCCCTCACGCCAGCTAGCACTTTTATGATGATTTGGCTGTGTAACTATTTGCGAGGACGTCAGTATTGCCGTAAATAATTGTTAATATATTCGGACACCTGTTTTTTTGTTCTGAAAATCCCGAAGTGCCCCTCGCAAAGAATATCAGCCTCCAGTTCCAACAGTCTCTGCATGGAACGTTTCCATTCTTTAACATCCGAACGAAAACTGGGCAAAAACGGACCATGTATATCCTGCCCGAACAGCACTCTTTCGCCTCCCCGGTCAATATATACAGAAATTGAACCGGGTGTATGTCCCGGCGTATGAAGGCAATGCAGTTCTTCTTCACCGTATTGCAATACCTCGTGATCCCCTTTCAGCCGCCGATCCACAACCGTCGGAGGAAACTCCGTATCATACCAGTTTGCCGCAGTTAAAACCGGATCGCCCTGTTCGAGCGCATCGGCGTCGAGCTCATGAATAACTATTTCACACTTAAAATTATTCTTGAAATAAGGGGCAGACCCGATATGGTCGATGTGACAATGCGTCAGGATAAGCGTTGAAATGTCGTGGGGATCAAATCCAGCCTTGATGATATTGTCGACCAGGATACGGCTGCTTTCACCGGCTCCGGCATCAATCATCACCAGATCATCCCCTATTTCTACAATAAATGACGTTGCATCAGAACTATGCGAAATGTCGGGTCCTCCGATAAGATAAATGCCATCAGTTATCTTTTCCGGCTTTTTCACATCACATCTCCTCTCGAACATTCAATGTGCCGATCACATCGTTGACATCATAAATGTGTCTTGTCCTCAAATAGCGTTCAATACCTTCCAGTATTTCTTCGGTGGCACGGGGATTGACGAAATTAGCCGTTCCAATCTGGACCGCCGTCGCACCGACAATCAGAAACTCAATGGCATCAGATGCAGTGTTGATTCCCCCGACACCAATAATCGGAACCGACGCGACCCCGGCTACTTCCCATACCATTCTCAGTGCAATCGGCTTAATCGCCGGCCCGGACAATCCTCCCGTTATATTCTTCAGGTGCGGGATTCTCTTGTCGATGTCAACAGACATTCCACGAATGGTATTGATCAAGGAAAGGGCGTCGGCACCTGCCTGCTCCACGCTTTCGGCAATCGCCCTGATGTCGGTAACATTCGGTGTCAATTTAACAATAACGGGCAGATCCGTTACATCTTTGACACGTTTCGTCACCTCTGCAGCGTCTCGGGGATCGGCGCCGAAAGCAATGCCGCCCTTCTTAACATTGGGACATGATATATTGACTTCCAGTGCATCCACACCGGGCGCCCCGTTTAATATTTCGGCTATGCGGCTATACTCATCGATCGTTTCACCGAATATATTGGCAATAACGGCTGCATCATGCTGCCTGAGATAGGGAAGTTTTTCCGTAACAAATGCTCTTACACCGATATTTTCAAGCCCCACGGCATTCAGCATTCCTGCCGCCGTTTCCATAATGCGGGGAGGTTCATTCCCGGCCCTCGGTTCGAGAGAGAGCCCTTTGACGACAACGGCACCTAATCTGTTCAAATCGACATAGGGTGCAAACTCCTCTCCATAACCGAACGTTCCCGATGCCGTCATAACAGGATTTTTAAGTTCCAGGGAACCGATCCGCACAGTCATCAGGGGGTATTCGTTCTTCTCCACACCATCACCAGTCAATCATCGCAACATCGAATACGGGACCATCTTTGCATACCCTCAGGTATCGGACGGTTTCGTCATCAGTCTTCATTTTAACCGAACAGCCAAGACAGGCACCGATGCCACAGGCCATCCGCGCTTCCATTGAAACCTGACAAGGCATTGAATATTTTCGTACTTTCCGTGCCACGCTCTGCATCATAAGATATGGTCCGCAACAGTACAGGGTCGAATCTTCCACGTTCACTGATCCGATATGATTTTCAAAACAATCTGTTACCGTACCGCAATATCCTTCACTCCCGTCATCGGTACTGACCAGTAGCGTATCACATATTTTATCCAAACGCTCACGCCCGATGAGGTAGTCAGCCGTCCGTGCCCCCATGAAGCAAATAATACGTGTCTGTTTTTCAGGAACATCGTCACTGCCCTTACAGTATTCAGCGAGAAAATTCAGTGGCGCAATGCCGACGCCCCCGGCGATCAGTACAATCGTGTGTCGATCTTGTCTGATGTCGAATCCTTTCCCCAGGGGGCCCAGAATAGTTAACTCATCGCCACGTCCTAAACGAGAAAGCAGCTTTGTTCCTTTACCGACAACCTGATAAAAAATTTCAATTATGGTCGTGCCTCCCTCATGGGCCACTGAAAAAATACTGAACGGACGGGGAAGAAACGGAAAGTCTCTCCCCTTTATGCGGACCATGACGAATTGACCCGGCATTGCAGCTTGAAATGCATCGGAAACCGCCACCGACATGACAAAAAAATCCTCAGCTGCCGCGTCATTCGAATGTATAACCCCCGTCATGACCATCCGGTTCAATTCCGTCACACTATCACACATATGTGTCGCCTTTTTTATAATTCTGCGTTCCGTGGCTTTTTTGTAAGGTCGGCCCACATAATGAGGGCATCTTCCCGCGTATCACGATAATAGAGCGGCCGTATCCCTGTCAGGACAAAACCGAATTTTTCATATAGCTTTATCGCACCGACATTCGATCTTCGTACCTCGAGGGTCGCCCACTGAGCGCCTTTATTTGATGTCGTCACCATCATATGAGTCAACAGCATTGAGGCGATTCCATTTTTTCGACAAGCGGGATGAACTGCAATGTTCCTCAGGTGAATTTCATCCCAGACCACCGAAAAATCGATGTATCCGACAACATGATCATTAATTGTCGCAACGAGACAGCGACACAGGAGGGATTGAATTTCCTCCCTGAAGATATTTTCAGACCACGGGCTGGGAAATGAAACTCGCTCTATGATGAGAACGCCGGGGATGTCCTGAATTTCCATCTGCCGGATTTTAAAGGCGCTACCGAGGTCTTCGATCGAACATTCCTTCTTCTTACCCCTTGTTTCCGGAACCAACTGCACAATCCTCCGGTATTACAATACCTGAGCAATCAGGGTACCGATCAGGAAAATACCTGCAAAAAGGGGAATTGCTCCCCGCAATTTTACCGTTGTGAGAGCCACGGCTACTCCCAGTAGGGGAATAAAAAAATACATATATAGTAACGCTTTCAGCACTTGTTCCGGCAATCGGCTCAAGAGCGCCTGAAGTACAACAATGCCGAAGATCAGAGCAATACATTGAAGAGCGGTCATGCTGACATAACTTCTCACAATCCCCAGCAGATGCTTCTTCGTAATTCCTACGGTATTGCCTTCCCGGGCATCACTAATCACCGCTTCCGACAGCCGATCATTACACCGGAAAATATAAATATCCAACTGCTGACCGAGAATACCAACCGGAACGAAGAGCAGCAGCGACAATGCCATCAACTCCCTGGTTACCTGTCCGACGGCATCTCCGACAATAATCGCTCCTGCCGTTGCAAGAATGGCAACCATCGTATCGTTCGGCGGGACATAAACGCCCATCGGTGACCGGTCAAGCCACAGGAGTTCGATAAAAGCACCAAGCACGAGACCGGTGAATGGGTCCTGAAGCATCAATCCCGTTATGGGTCCCGCAATGATGGGTCGTGAGATCATGATCTGAACCATGATTCTGTCGAGACAGATGAATCCGCCGACGAGTGATACTATGATCGACTTGATCACCATTGTTTTAATCGTCCCGATTGATCATGGTCTAATTTTCTATTTTTTTCATGACGCTAACAAAATCAACGGGCCGATCTCTCGGCACGCTTCTCAATTCTATATGTACTCCATCATTGACAAGAAATTCGAGATCGTCAATATCTTCCTTGTTCAAATATATTGATGAGGAACAACAGACTCTGTCCGATTCGAAATGGATATTTCCAATATTTAACTCACCGAAACGAAATCCCGAATTGAAGGCCCTCCTGGCATCGGCTACATTCTGGAACAGGATGATAGTGTTTTTCCCGTCATTGTCACCGTAATGATAATCCGATGCGAATTCATCGACACTGTAGACGACAACTTCTATATCATATGGAACCGCCATTTTAATAACGGTCTCCCGAAAGATATCGCTCGCCACCTCATCATCAACGACAACAATCCGGGCCGCTCTGATAAACGGAACCCACCCTTCCAGTATCTGGCCATGAACAAGCCGGTTATCAACGCGCACAAACGTCAGATCCATTTGAAGATTCACCAAAAGCCAATCTCCCGACTGCGGCGTCTTATAGCCACACTGTTCCGAGGTGCAAACCATGTTAAATAATCATGTATCCGAAACTGTACACTCAGGTCTGGTCCATGCCGACTCAACAGAATGCATAATCATAAAAAAGGAGTCGAACCTCCATCGACTTCTTACACACATTATGTATCATTCGCTTTTCTATTTAATATCTCACTTGCCAGATGAATATTCTTCTTACCATAGTTTCGTATGAAATCCGCAAAACTGTGCAAGTCCCTCTTCTCCTGTTCATCCGGAATCTTCAGCATCATGGGAAGATTGACCCCGGTTACCACTTCTACCTTCTGTTCCCTGAGAAATGACAGCGATATATTCGACGGTGTCCCTCCAAAAAGATCTGTCAGAATAAGTACGCCACTGCCGGCTTCAACTTTCTTAATGGCAGCTGTTATTTCCTTTTTTAGATTTTCAACGCTCTTGTCGGCATTAACTGAAATGGCAAGAACTGATTTCAGTTCCCCCCGTATCAACTCTGCAGCCTTTATCAACTCACTTCCCAGGTTTCCGTGAGTAATAACCAGTACGCCGATCATAATTGACTCCGTCAGCAGGATTTAACAATGTAAGCTAATGAAATGGCCTTCAATTGTCAAGAATTTAATGCGGTACGGGATGATGCAGAAAAAGGTGTGACGGTTTTCTGTCACCGGATTATGGCAGGCGAGCACCTGCTATATCAGTATAATAGATTGTAATAATGGCACATAAAATCAATGGTGATTCATTGTATCATGATACCGGACCGGCATTCCCTAATGAGTTGCGTGTATGTCGAAAGAGAGACAGTTCTCCATGAGCTGTGTGCAGAAATATTGAAGATATGAGGTAGAATAAGTGATAGAGAGATAGTAATTGATATTGTCGGTAATTTATTGGTTAATATGGTTGTTAGAATTTTTCCAAAAATGTTATAGAGGTATCTAAGCAGTGTGTGATTGACGGGATATGCAAGGGATCAAACAGTATACACAGGAGGTTTGACATGAATGTGAAACGATGGATTATACTGTCGGTGGCACTGATGTTCGTTTCGGCGGTTGCCATGTCGGCAGGTTACGCACAGGACCAGTGCACGGCGGTTTATGGAAGCGGATCGGCCTCGTTTTCCCTGGCCACCGGCAGTCCCGGTGAACTGGGGTTACTGGAAGTCCTCGGGGAAGCTTTTTCTGAAGGGAAAAATGCATCTCTCTGCTGGGTCAAGGCGGGGTCGGGGGCATCACTGAAACTTCTTAAAGAGAAAAAAGTAGATATGATCATGGTACATGCTCCCGCAGCGGAAAAAAATGCCGTCGCCGACGGTTGGGCGATCAAACGGACACTTATCGGTTCCAATGAATTTTACATTGTAGGTCCCGCAAATGATCCTGCAGGCATTGCCGGCGCCGGGAGCGCGGTCGATGCCTATGCACGGATAGCGAAGGCACAGGTGCTCTTTTTTTCAAGAGGAGATAATTCAGGAACCCATAAAAAGGAACTGACGATCTGGAAAATGGCGGGCATCACGCCTTTGGGATCTTGGTATATCGTTACAAAAGATTTCATGCAGGCGACACTCAGACGGGCTCATGACGAACAGGGATATTTCATGACCGACAGCAGCACGTGGATCTCCGACAAAAGGAGTTTACCGACTCTGAAGATTCTGTTCCGGGGTGATACGATACTGATCAATACCTACCATGCCCTCTGTCAGCCCGCCGGCGCAACACTTGCAGCTTCGATTGCCGCCGAATTCATAGATTTTGTCGCTTCTGAGAAAGGTCAGGACATCATCAGAAACTATGGAAAGCAGGAATACGGCGAAGGGCTGTATAACGATGCCGACTACGCCGGCCGGTATGAAAATTAGGTAAACGGAGAGCTATTACCGCCGGAAAAACGGCGCTTGTTTACTGGGGAGTTGTTACGGGATTGACGCGGGCACCGCATGACACGACATGGATTGCTTGTCACTATGAAAACATTGTCGCAGGCGCGTACGACGGTTTCCTGATCAGATGATATGATCATATTATTCTACATGAATGCTAACGCCTTGGATATAATACCGATGATACTTCCCGGCATGATGCCGAACAGGATGGTGGCGAAAGCGAGGACCCCGAGAAGGACCGCAATAACCGTGACGTCGCCAGACACCGTCGAAAGCTTATCCGATGCTTCACTCATGTACATGACCATGATGACCCTGAAATAATAGTACAATGAGACCACGGTCATGATAACGGCAACAACGACGATCCACAGGTATCCTGCCTCAATTGCCGTTTTGAAAATGTAAAATTTTGCAAAGAACCCCGCCGTGGGCGGTATGCCTGCCAAAGAAATCATGAAAATACTCATTGCCAGAGAAAGAAAAGGACGATGAGCGGCGATACCGCTCAGATCATTGATAAGCAGCCGCTTGCCCTCCACCATAGAAAAAACGATAGCCACCCCGAAAGCGCCCATATTCATCAGGATGTACATGGAAAGATAGAACATCAGCGCCGGGCCTCCTTCCTGTTCCGGAGAAAGAAGGCCGATGAGCATGAAGCCCACCTGGGCGATGCCGGAGTAGGCGAGCATCCTGATCAATCCTGTTTGTCTCAGGGCGGTAATATTACCAATAATCATGCTGGCAACTGCCATTGCAATGATGGTGTACGACGTAACCTGAGACGTTGCGGGTGAAACGGCGAGTACAATACGGAGAAGGACGGCAAATGCAGCAATCTTGGGTGCCACCGATAGAAGCGATGCAACGCTTATGGGGGCGCCTTCATATGTATCCGGTGCCCACATGTGAAAGGGTACCGAGGCGATCTTGAAACCAAGACCGGTGCAGAGAAGCGCCGCTGCCATCATGAGCAGCATGATATTGAAACCTGACTGTTCGATTGCTGTCGTAACATTGTCAATGCCCGTCGCGCCGAGTGCCCCGAAAAAGAAAGCAATTCCGAGAAGAAAAAGTGCCGATGAAAAAGCTCCCAGGAGAAAATACTTGACCGTCGCTTCCATGCTTTCATTAATGTCTCTGAAAAAGCCGACGAGTACATACAGGGAGAGTGACAGAATCTCCATTCCCAGAAATATGACCAGCAGATCCCGGCCGGCAATCATTACATTCATTCCCACGACGGCATACAGAATCAGGGCATAATATTCCCCCTCACTCACCTTTCTCTGTTTCAGATAATAATGGGAAAAGGCAACTGCAAGCAATGCCGTTGCTCCAACCATCGTCTGAAAGAGGATGGAGAAGTTGTCACGGACGATAAGGCTGTTGAACCCCGCTATGTTGTTTCCCCACAATGTGGGAATCATCAATCCCTGGAGGATAATAGCTGCTGAAGCAATTCCCGGAATAGCTTTGCCCTGACCAGCACAGTTTCGGAAAAACAGCAACGCCGTCCCCGAAAGGAGAAGAAGAATCTCCGGCATAACACTGATGATATTAACGTTTGGCGCAATGAAGTTCATATTCATCTCCTCCTGTGTTTGACGGATGTGTTTTCACGGTATCTCCGGCAACAACTGTGTGCTTATGTAGTTGTGAAAGCAGTTGGCCCGCTGACACATCGATTCGGTCGAGAAAGAACGATGGGAAAATTCCGATGAAGAAAACCAGAAGAACGATTGGAGTCATAATGAATTTTTCCCTGAGAGAGAAATCGGAAATCGGGGTCTCACTTTGAGACCGCTCGGTTTCAAACATGGCCCGTTGATACATGCGGAGCATGTACACAGCGGACATGATGACTGTTGTTGCCCCAAGGGCGCCGACCCACCAGGTGAATTCGAAAGCCCCCAGAAGTAGAAGAATTTCTCCCACGAATCCGTTCAAGCCGGGGAGTCCGATGGATGACAGGATAATGATCATAAAAAATGTGGCAAGTACCGGGACACGCCCCGCCAGACCGCCCAGTTTGTCAAGGTCACGGGTTCCCTTCCGTTCATAAAGGGCGCCGACAAGAATAAAGAGGGCGCCAGTGCTCAACCCGTGATTGACCATCTGGATGATGCCGCCTGTTATACCCGCCATGTTGAGGGCGAAGATTCCAACGATGATCAGTCCCATATGAGAGATGCTTGAATAGGCAATCAATTTTTTCATATCTGTCTGGGCAAAGGCCAGAAATGCCCCGTAGATAACACCGATCAGTCCGAGTCCGATGATCCAGGGAGTAAACACCTGGATTGCTGCCGGGAAAAGTGGGTAGCAGAAACGGAGCATTCCATAAACCCCCATTTTCAAAAGGATTCCCGCCAGGACAACGCTTCCGGCCGTCGGTGCTTCTACGTGGGCATCAGGCAGCCATGTATGAAAAGGGAAGAGAGGAACCTTGATGGCAAATGCCACAAAGAAAGCAAGAAAGAGCCATATCTGGAACGAGTGCGGGATATTGAGGAGCAGCCAGGATGTGAAGTCAAAGCTGAGCCCCGCTCCGGTGCGTTGATTGAGTATGGCCATGACGATCAACGCAACAAGCATAAAGACACTTCCCACCATAGTGTAGATCAAGAATTTAATCGAAGCATACCGCCTGTTTGTGCTTCCCCATATGCCGATGATCAGGAACATGGGAATAAGCATTGCTTCCCAGAACACATAAAACAGCACGGTATCGATGGCCACAAAAACGCCGAGCATCGACGTTTCAAGAATAAGGAAAAGGCCATAGTACAAATTTTCCTTGGTAGCGATCCGGTTCCAGGAAACGAGAATTGCCATGATCATCAGGAAGCTCGTAAGGGGCAGCAAAAAAAGACTAAGTCCGTCGATTCCCACATGGTAGGAAATACCCAGTGTCGAAATCCACAGTGCATATTCCTCAAACTGGAATCCAGGAATGGCGGATCTGTACGAAAAAACAGGCACCAACGTGAGGATGAAATTTGCGATTGCCGTTACGAGGGATACGGACTGCATATGAGCACGCTTCCGGCATGCGGATACGACAAGGGCTCCTGCCAGTGGGAGAAATACGATAACTGATAAAATCGGTAGTTCGAATATGTTCATTCTGATTACATCCTTAATACGTTTTTACCCGGCGGTTTTTTGGTTTATTCTTAAACGGTTTCATTAATAGCCGTTCATGGGATCAGGAAATACGTAACGCTGACAAACGTAAAGACTCCGGCGAGAATCGAAACGGCATAGTACCGAAGCTGTCCTGAGTGTAACGCGGAAAATAATCCGCCCGTCGCGTTTGCCATTTTTCCTGTACCATTGACGGTTCCGTCGATAATGATTCGATCAATTACCGTGTGGCAGATTTGCGCGATCCATTCATACGGTCGCACCCAAAGCAGATCATACAGGCCATCCATCCCAAATCCGGCGTGAAGGAACTCGCCGGTCTTCCGGTAAGAAGCTGAAAACAGAGCGGCCTTATCCCGGTGGATCGAGAAGATCCGGAGGGCGATTATAAAGACGGTGATAACAATTATCGATACCGCAACGGTCAACACGATTTCCAGAGTGTGTGATCCGGCGGCGACGGCGACTGCATGACCTGCTTCTGTGGGAGCGAATGAAGATCCCATAATGCGTGAGAACAGCGTGTTCGGAGTAAACATGGGCAGACCGAATACCCCGGTACCGACGGCACAGAATGCCAGGACGGCCAATGGCATTGTAATGACCGCATCGGGTTTGTGAATCGTGCCGGAAAAATTCTGTTTTCCGAGAAATGCGACGCCGAAGAGCTTTCCACAGTACAGTGCCGTTATCAGAGCGCCGACGACCGCAAGCAGCCAATACCAGCTGCCATACTGTTCAAAAGCACCCCAGAGGATTGCATCCTTGCTGAAAAATCCCGAAAGCGGAAAGATCCCTGCCAAGGCGAGCAGACCGATAAAAAAGGTTGCGGCAACAATTTTGAGGTGTCCTGAAAGATCTCCCATATTGTATATGTTCAACTCTCCGTGGAGTGCATGCATGACCGCTCCGGCACCGAGAAAGAGAAGCCCCTTGAAAATACCGTGAGTGACCAGATGGAACATGCCTGCCGTGAAAATACCGCTGCCGACAGCAATGAACATGAAGCCGATCTGGCTGATCGTAGAGTAGGCAAGAACCTTCTTTATATCATCCTGACCAAGGGCTGACAGGGCTGCATACACGGCGGTAATCAGTCCGATTACTGCGATAAACGTCAGAACATACGGTGCCTGCTGCAGGAGAGGAGCCATACGGCACATGAAGTATACCCCGGCATTGACCATGGTTGCGGCATGAATAAGCGCTGACACGGGAGTCGGACCTTCCATCGCGTCGGGAAGCCAGACATGGAGGGGAAACTGTGCCGATTTTCCCATGGCACCGGTAAAGAGTAACAGGGCCGCGATGGTGAGAGTCAGATTGGAGATTCCGTGATGAGACGCCAAAATCTTCGACAGCTCGGAAAACTGCACGGTATGAAACGTAACGATTACCAGAAGGATACCGAGAATGAATCCGAAATCACCAATGCGGTTGACGACAAAGGCCTTTCTCCCTGCGTCAGCGGCCGATTTTTTCTCGTGCCGGAATCCGATCAGAAGATAGGAACAGAGGCCGACTCCTTCCCAGCCGACGAACATCAACGCCAGGTTGTCCGCCATTACCAGGATGATCATGAAAAAGATAAAGAGATTCATGTAGACGAAAAATCGCCGGAATCCGGGATCTTCCTTCATGTAGACGACCGAATAGATATGAATAAAAAAGCCGATAAAAAGGACAACCAGTACCATGACCATGGAAAGCGGGTCGAGGAGCAAACCGATATTAATTGAAACGGCCGTTGTTGAAATCCATTGATAGAGCGTTGCTGTCATCGCTTTTGTCGTTGCGGGAGCGAGAATCATCTGATAACAGAGCCAGCCGGCTATAAGCAGGGGAACCCCTACCGCTGTCACTGCGACGATGGCGATCATCTGCCGGCTGAAATGCTTTCCTGCCAGTCCGTTGATGAGAACACCAAGAGCAGGTGCTAATGGCAGGAAATAGAGAGACATACCAGACATGGTCATTGTTTACCCTTTCAGTTGATTGATTTTACTCACGTCAAGCGTGGCAAACCGCCGGTACAGAGCAACGATGATGGCGAGTCCCACGGCCACTTCGGCGGCTGCGACGGTCATGATGATGAAGACATAAATCTGACCATCGGGATTTGCATACAAATACCGGGAGAATGCAACGAAGAGCAGGTTGACGGCATTCAGCATCAATTCCACCGACATGAGGATAATGATCACATTGTTTCGAAGGATGAATCCGATCAATCCGATTGAAAACAGAATAATTCCTATCGCAAAAAAATGATATATGCCCATTATGACCGATCCTCCCGAGTCTTTTTAGTCATGAGAAGAGCCCCGACAGCCGCCACCAGAAGAAGGAGAGAAGTTAATTCAAAGATAAGCAGGTGGCGGCTGAAAAGGACTACGGAGATATCGTGAATCGTGCACGAGCATACGTGGTTCTTCATAACATTCTGCATATTTGTCTGCGTTGCCGATTGCCAGAAAATCCATCCAATGACAACCGTCATGCCGACGGATACGATGCCGGCCATCCATACGGAGAGCTTTCGAGACATCGAAAGTCCCGTTGCATCAGGATTCAGCAGCATAATGATAAAGAGGAACAGTACAAGGACGGCTCCGACATAGATAATAATCTGAAAAAGGGCAACTACCGGTGCGCCCATGAGCATATAGAATCCCGCTGCGGCAAGCATAACCACCAGGAGAGACATGACGCTGTTGATTGTATTTGATGCCGCGATGACTCCGATGGCCGCCGTAATGGTGGTAATGCCTAATATCCAAAATATTATCTGTTGTGTTATTGCTTCCATGAAATATCCTTTATAACTAATAATAATGTATCAGCCGCTCACATCGCTGACTGGGCCGATCTTTTCCATGAGATCCTGTTCATGGAGGACACACGCTTCCTTACGGTCGTTAGCCAGTTCATAGCGGGAGCTCATCTTAATCGCTGCCATGGGACAGGACTCCACGCAGAGACCGCAGAAACAGCACCGAAGGAGGTCGATAGTGTATCTTTTCAGTTGACGGCGGCCATCGGCTCCTGTGTGAGGATGGACGGTTATACAGCCGCAGGGACAGATCTTTTCACAGAGTCCGCAGGCTACACATCGTGGTTCCCCTTCATCATTGCGGATAAGAACGGGCTGACCCCTGAACCTCTCAGGAGGCGACCATTTTTCTTCAGGGTATTGAAGTGTAATCGGCTTCCTGAAAAAGTGATTCAGCGTTGTTTTCAAACCGTCAAGTAATGGTTTAATCATCGTTTCTCCCTCTGATTTTAGTGCAGGGCAACGACCAGTACGGCCGATATCATGAGATTTAAAAAAGCAAGCGGGAGCAGGAACTTCCAGGAGAAGGCCATAAGCTGATCGTATCGCAGTCTTGGATAGGTGGCCCTGATCCATACGAAAAGAAAGAAGACAGCGAAAACCTTGGCAAAAAACCAAACCAGAGCGGGCAACACCGGTCCGTTCCAGCCCCCGAGAAAAAAGACGGTAATGAGACAAGACGCCAAGAGAATATGGGCGTATTCCGCCATGTAAAACATTCCGAATTTCATGGATGAATATTCAGTCTGGTACCCGGCGACGAGTTCGTTTTCACATTCAAGGAAATCGAAGGGGGTGCGGTTTGTCTCCGCCGAGACGGCAATGAAAAAAATCAGAAAGCCCACCGGCTGCATAACGATATACCACAGTCCCTTCTGTGCATTCACGATATCCACGAGACTCATGGAGCCGCTTAGAATGAGGACTCCTGCCAGGGCCAGGGCCATGGGTATCTCATAACTGATCATCTGAGCTGCCGCCCTGTATGCTCCGAGTGTTGAATATTTATTGTTCGATGACCAGCCTCCCAACAGAACGCCGTAAACTCCGGCGGATGAAATGGCCATGAGATAGAGGACCGCCACGGATAAATCGGTGATATACATCGTGCCGGAGAATGGAATAACGGCAAAGCAGAGGAGGACTGCAACAAACGATATGATCGGGGCGAGTATGAAGTAAAATGAACGGGCGTGAAGGACCGTCATATCCTCTTTGAAGAGCAATTTGATGCCGTCTGCAATGGGCTGCAGGAGCCCCCCGGGACCGACACGGTTGGGCCCCAGGCGTAGCTGAAAGAATCCCAGGAAACGTCGTTCCATGAGCGTCATATAGGCCACAATTCCCATTATGACCGAGAAGATGATAATGATTTTGAGCAACTCTCCGATGATGTTAACAATCATGATCTTCAATCCTTGTAAGTTTGGCCGGCACGATCCGGCTGTGTTCTCTGAAAAGTGAAAGTCCTTCTGCATTTCCTGTAATGTTGGCCGTCAGAATTGTTCCCTTTCGAACGTTAAGCGAATAGTCGACGCTGCCCCGGGCCGATCCGAAGGGCGTCGTGATGCGCACCATGTCTTTCTTTTTGAAGGATCGTTCCTCGAAATCATCAGGGTTCATCAGAATACTGATACCGTTTCGAAGTTCGTTAAGTTGGGGACTGTTTCTTGAAACCATACCGTCTCCGAAAAGTGACGGGATCGGGATCATCGTAAGGGGATAATCCTGCGATTTTCTGTTGATTGTTTCTTCCTTCCATGTGAATTCCAAGTGAGCATCCTGAGATTGCGAAGCCGTCTCACCGGCAACAGGATCACTTTTCAGTTCGGTAAGTTCGCGACAAATAATCTCTTCCCTGTAGGGAGTGCCGACATGTTTCATTGCTTTGACAAGTTCCTGAAGGATTCGGAGATCACTTTTGGTACCGTCGGGCATGGGCAGAATGGAACGAAGGTTTTTCGACTCCCCGAACAATGATACAACGCTTCCTTCTTTTTCCGGGACCGTCGCCGAAGGGAGGACTATATGAGCCATTGATGCGACAGCGCCTTCGTAGGGACTCTGATAGATAAGGAGATCCAGTTTCTCGAGAAGTTTCTTGATTCGTTCCGGATCGGGGTACTCCTCCAGGGGATCATCGCCAAGGATGTACAGGGCGCGTATCACGCCGTCCTCTATTGCCTTGAACAGTTCATCGGCATGAGCGATTCCTCGCTGAGAACCGTGAGCGGGTACTCCCCCGGGTTGCAGTATCGGTGAGAATCCGGCATGAAACAAGGCTCCCCGGCTGTTGAACTGTCCCCCAAGGGGCAGAATGGCCTTAACCCGACTGCTGAGGCAGGCAGCCAGCTGACCGAGCTGTTCATTGTCGCCGAATAGATAGGGTACAATAAGCAGGAAAATATTTTTGTCCTGATGCAACAACGAAACGAATTGTGCAAGAGCGGAACAGTCAATACCGAAGTCGTTGACATCGGACCGGTGGTGTTTTGTTTTTCCCAGAAGAGCTTCTCTCAGCGCTGAGAAGAATGTCTCTCGCAATTCGGGATTAATTTCGATAGGAAGGGTTGCCCGTTCGATAAAGAAATCTCTCCACGATGAGATAACAACCAGTTCCTTTTCGTTTCCTTTTAGAAAGGAGTTGATCATCGGTTTCAAAACCGGATGGAGTTCGGCGGCACCACCGCCGATAACGACAATAGCATCGGCGTTTTCGAAATCCGCAAGTGTTCCTTTGTTCCAGGTTTCTCCGAGTTGCTCCACGAGTATTGTGACAATCTGACGGTATCCCTCGGCAGCGATTGATCCCATGGTGTGCGTGCCAAGGATCTTTCGGCACCATTTCTGGTAGGCATATGCTTCTTCGGTCGTCCAGGCGTCCGATGACAGGACGGCACACGCATCGCCGCCGTATTCATCAATAATCCTGTTTAAAGATTGTGCAGCCATATTGATCGCATCCGGCCATGATGCTTGTTGCTGCTTACCGTTTACCGTGATGCGGGGTGTGGAGAGCCGGCCGGGAGGAGCATAGGATACCCAGCCGAAGCGACCTCTGACGCAGAGATTTCCGATGTCACCCTGGTCGGAAACGGGAGGAGTCACGCGCCGGATTTCACTGTTCTCCGTATTGAGAACGATGGGGCACGCCAGACCGCAGTGACTGCATGCGGTTTCGTTCTGTTCCAGTTTCCAGACACGGGTAGTATCCTTGAACATGGTGTCGGTCAATGCGCCTACCGGGCAGGTGGAAATGCACTGCCCGCAGAAGTCACAGTCCAGCGGACGGTTGCCGTCGGTACCGATAGTTGTTTCCATTCCGCGATGTATGAAATCGATCTCATGGGTTCCTTGAAGCTCGTTACAGATTCTGACACAACGCCCGCAAAGTATACAGCGGTTCATATTACGTTCAATCAGCGGGGAGACTAGGTCGACACCACGATCTTTCTTTGGAATGCGATACGGAGATTCCGCTATATCGTACCGTATGACAAGATCCTGAAGAGCACATTCGCCTGCTTTGTCGCATACGGGACAGTCGAGAGGATGGTTGGTCAGTATGAGCTGAAGCTGGGTCCTTCGTGCGGCAGTGATTTCCGGCGTTTCCGTGATGATGTCCATGCCGTTTCGTGCCGGTGTAAAACATGACGGGATAAGCCGTCCCCGGCGGTTTCGATCCTCCACGACACACATTCTGCATGACCCGTAAGGTGTTATCCTGCTGTCGTGACACAGTGTGGGGATGTACACTCCGGCTTTCCGGGCGGCATCAAGAATCGTTGCGCCCCGTTCTACCTGAACTTCCTTTCCATCAACTATTAAAGATATCATCATAATGTTTCCGTTTAAATGTCGTTACGAAATCGCTCCGAATTTACACACCCTGATGCAGGATTTGCATCGGATGCATTTGTCTTTTATTAAAACAGGCAGTGCTTTCTTTTCCCAAACGATAGCATCGGCGGGGCATACCCGTGCGCAGAGTCCGCATCGCTTGCAGGCATTTTCATCGATGTCGAACCGAATCAGATTTGTACAGACCAGGGCGGGACAGCGCTTTTCAACAATATGAGCTTCATATTCATGGCGGAAATACCGCAACGTGCTCAGAACGGGATTCGGTGCAGCCTGCCCCAAACCGCAGTGTGATGTGGCGGCGATATGATTTGCCAGGTATTCCAGTTCCTCAAGGTCTTCAGGTTTGCCCTCGCCGGTAACAATCCTGTCAAGGATTTCAAGCATAACCGTAAGGCCGGTGCGGCAGGGAACGCATTTGCCGCACGATTCGTCGACGCAGAACTGAGTGAAAAAACGGGCCACATCAACCATGCAGTTCGTATCGTCCATGACAACGACCCCGCCGGACCCCATCATGGCCCCTTCAGACTGGAGTGAGTCAAACGTAACGGGGATGTTCAGATGCTGCTCTGTGAGGCAGCCACCGGATGGTCCGCCGAGCTGAACCGCTTTAAATTTTCCGTTTCCTCTTATGCCGCCACCGATATCGAAAATTAATGTCTTCAGATCGGTTCCCATGGGCACTTCCACAAGGCCGACGTTTTTGACGGCCCCGGTGAGAGAAAATACCTTGGTTCCCGTGCTGTCTTCGGTGCCGATTGCCTTGAACCAATCGGCGCCGTTCAGGATAATCCGGGGAATGTTGGCAAAGGTCTCCACGTTGTTCAGACAGGTCGGCTGTCCCCAAAGACCCGCTTCAGATGACCGTGGTGGTTTGATTCGCGGCATTCCGCGTTTTCCTTGAATTGAAAACATGAGGGCCGTCGATTCACCGCAGACAAATGCTCCGGCGCCCGGATAGATATGAATGTCGAAATCGAATTCCGATCCCATGATGTTCCGACCCAGCAATCCCCGATCCCGCGCGGTATCGATGGCTTTCTGGAGCATGGTGATGGCCAAAGGATATTCGGCCCGGACATAAATATATCCTTCAGTCGAACCCGTGGCATAACCGCATATGATCATTCCTTCAATTACTGCATGAGGATCCGATTCCATAATGCTTCGATCCATAAAGGCTCCGGGGTCGCCCTCATCGCCGTTGCAGATAACATATTTGGTATGACGATCATACTTGGCCGTTTCTTCCCATTTGAGGCCTGTTGGGAATCCGGCGCCACCTCGGCCGCGAAGACCTGAGTCCTTGATTGTTTCGATAACCGCCTCGGGGGTCAAGGTTGTCAGCGCCGCATGCAGCGCACCGTATCCATCATGAGCAATGTATTCCTCAATGCTTTCGGCATCGATATGTCCTCGGTTTCTCAAGACAATCAGTTGCTGCTGTCTGAAGAAATCGATGTCCTCGATGTCTGGTATTTCTTCTTCCGTCTGCGGCGCGTTAAAAAGGGGAGACGACGGATGTTCCGTTTTATGAATCAGATCTCCCACGATCTGGGTGAAATTTTCCGTGGTCAGGATCTGATAAACTTTCCCACCGGGGAGAAACATCATGGAGGGACCCTGGCGGCAGGATACGAGACAATCCGTCTCGACCAGGGATATCCGGCCGCCATATCCCAATTCGGCAAGAGCTTCCGACAGCAATCGCTTCATGTCGAAATCACTCCTGTACTTACATTTTTTATTGGAACAATATGCTATGGTGCCAACGGTTGAAATCACCTTACGCTCCTATGACTCGTTTCTGTGGTTTTTCCAGGCCGGTGCTGATGGCGTGTTCCGAGCGTACATGACCTCCCAGGACATGACTGTAGAAGATTTCAATTACTTTTTTGGCATTGAGTGTTCCATATCGGACGGCAGGCTGCCCCGGAACTTCCACAGTAATCATCGGTTCCTGACTGCACAGGCCGGCACAGCCTGTAGTTTTGAGCCTGATATTGTTGAGTGACAATCGATCAATTTCCTGTTGAAGTGCCGAGAATATCTTCGTGGCGCCTGCGGAAATGCCGCAGGTTCCCATGTGAACCAGTACCGTGACCACACCATGATCGGCTTCCTTCATTCGTTCTTCGATATAGTTACCTTTAATTTTGTTCAGTTCTTCACCCGACATGACTTTCCTCCACTTTATCTTTCAATAAGATTTCTTCCGCTTTTTCAGGGTCGACCAATCCGAAGGTATCCGCCCCGATCATGACAACGGGGGCAAGACCGCACGCTCCGAGACAGCGTACCTCTTCCAGTGAGTACTCGCCGTCCTCCGTTACTTCTCCATCCTTGATATGAAGGTGTTGCTGCAGTGAATTGGTTATGTCCTGGGAACGTTTTACATAACACGCCGTTCCGCTGCAGACTTTAATAACTCTTCGCCCTTTTGGGACGGTTGAAAAATATGAATAAAAGGTGACGACGCCGTGTACCGTGCTGGGGGAAATGTTCATATTTTCTGCTACGTAACGCTGGAGGCACATGGGGAGATAGGTGCAGACTTTCTGTACTTCCTCCAGAACGACAAGGAGTGAACCGGGAATTGTGCGGTATTTCCTGATTAACTCATCGACCTGTTCTATCTGTTTATCTGTGAATTCCATCAGCAGTTCATGTTTCATTGCATATCCTCTTTCTTCGTATAATTTAGGACAGTTGCCGTTCATGTGATTCATCGATCAACCTCGGCCAGGACAATATCGATAGTGGATATTGCCGCAATAGCGTCGGAAAGAATCTTACCCTTCACCATCTTGACAAGGCTCTGGAGATTGACAAAGGAGGGGGGGCGAACCCGTAGGCGACATGGGTTGCTGCTTCCATCACTTACGAGGTAAAAGCCGAGTTCGCCCCGCGGGGATTCGATACAATGGTACACTTCCCCAATGGGTGGTTTCACACCTTCCGTAATCAGGTGAAAGTGTCTAATCATGGCATAGATGTCCGTATCAAGAGCATCTCGGTCGGGAAGAACACCCGGTGCCTTTCGAATGATATGAGGTCCGTCGGGAAGATTCTGAACTGCCTGTTGAACGATCCGCGCACTCTCTCTCATTTCAGCCAGCCGGACGAGGAAGCGGTCATATACGTCTCCCCGTGTGCCTGTCGGGATGTTGAAATCAAAATCTTTGTAAGATGAATAGGGCTCTGTTTTTCGAATGTCTCGTCCGTGGCCTGATGCCCGAAGGAGGGGGCCCGATACCCCCAGTTCAATGCATTCATCGATGGTAAGAATTCCAACGCCCTGTGTTCTCGATTTCCAGATAGGGTTGTCCGTTAAAAGTGATTCGTATTCGTCAATTCTGTCGGGAAGGTACCGGGCGAACGTGTCGATTCGATGCAGTATCTCCCTGTCCACCTCGGCAGCGAGACCGCCGATTCTCATAAATCCGGGAGTCAGTCGTGATCCCGCAACGGCATCGAAAATATCCATGATTGTCTCCCGTTCCCGGAGTGTATAGAAGAGAGGAGTCATGGCACCCAGATCGTGGGCATGAGTGCCCAGCCAGAAGAGATGACTTGCGATGCGCTGCAGTTCTGCAAGAATAATCCTGATATACTGCGCTCGTTTGGGTATTTCAATCTCCAGAAGTTTTTCCACCGTAAGGACATAGGCCAGATTGTTGCTCATGGCGGCGAGATAATCCAGACGGTCGGTAAGGATAATAATCTGATGATATGTCCGGTATTCAGCCAGTTTTTCGATCCCGCGATGGAGAAATCCGATGTCAGGTTTTGCATTAACGACGATTTCCCCGTCGAGTTCGAGCATGACTCGAAGAACTCCATGGGTGCTGGGATGTTGCGGGCCGAGATTTACGGCCATTGTTTCTGCCGACATGTGTTCTATCGTCCCTCCAATGGAAAATCTTTTCTCAGGGGATGTCCCTCAAAGTCGTGGGCCATGAGAATTCGTCTCATGTCCGGATGATTGGAAAAGGTGATGCCGAACATATCGAAACATTCCCTTTCATGCCAATCCGCTGTCGGCCAGACCGATACGACCGAGTCGATGACGGGATTGTCATCGTTTACTGCTGCTTTAAGTCTTAACCGGTGATTATAGGCCGTTGAATAGAGGTGATAAACAACCCAGAAACGGGGACGGTCAGATAAACGATCAACACCACAACAATCGGAAAGAAAATCGAAGGCCAGGCCCTCAGTTTCTTTGAGAAACCGGCATACAGGGACGATGATTTCTTTGTCGACCGTAACGGTACATTCACCTCTGAAATAACTAATATCGAGAATGCCGTTTCCAAATTGTTTTCTGAGTATATCTATATCCATAAAAATCACTGTTCCTGGGCAATTCTGCTTTGCAGTTTCATCAGGCCGTCCAGTAGCGCCTCGGGACGGACGGGACATCCCGGAATGTAAATATCAACCGGAAGAATTGAATCGATTCCCTGAACAACTGCATAGGTCGGAAAGATTCCTCCCGAGCATGCACATGCGCCCATGGCTACGACCCATTTCGGTTCGGCCATTTGTTCGTAGAGACGTTTAACAGCGGGGGCCATTTTCTTGGTAACCGTACCGGCAACGATCATGACGTCTGCCTGTCGAGGTGACGGCCGGAATACTTCCATTCCGAAGCGGGCAATGTCGTAACGGGCGGCCGCCGTTGAAATCATCTCAATGGCACAACAGGCCAGCCCGAACGTGAGTGGCCAGAGGGAGTTTTTTCGGGACCATTTGACAAGCCTGTCGAGATTGGTCTGTATGATGTTGGCATTGTCGAGTTTTATGATTCCCATGTCAGTCCCCCCTTTATCCATGCATAGACAAACGCTACGAGCAGAATCCCGACGAAGATGAACATTTCAAGGAGTCCGAACAGCCCCATGTCCCGCACCGAGATGGCCCAGAGATAGATAAAAACAATTTCAACATCGAAAATGACAAAAAGAAGAGCCACGATGTAGTATTTGATGGAAAACCGGTGTTTCCGAGTATCCAGGGGATCCATGCCGCATTCATAGGGGATTGTTTTCTCGTCGGTAAGGGGGCGCTTTCCGAGAAAATGGGAAAGAAGAATAATCGCAACAGCGGTTCCCACGACCAGAAGTGTATAGACAAAAAGTGATAATGATGGTGCCACAGATATGCATCCTTACAATGTTTATTAACTACTAACGCAAAAAGGATACCACCGTGACCGTTTTTGTTGCCGGAACTATCTTTTGGGGTGCGGGGGAAGAGATAACATGTTGAATACACGATAACTATAAATATTCAAAGCTATCATTTGTAGAAACATCCACGGGGGATTGATATGAAAAAAATGAGGTGAAGATGGTAATATGTATTTCAAAATGAAATCGTCGGATTTCATTTTGAAAGATATTTACATGTCGTTTTCTATTTCTTTGAGCTTTCTCCACAGTGTTGTGTAGCCGATGCCCAGTTTCTTAGCGACAAGTTTCTGATTGTAGCTGTATTTTTTCATGATTTTAAGGAGATATCTCTTTTCGATTTCTTTGAGGGGGATAACTTCGTCCTCGTGTCCTGAAAAAAGAGAGTCGTGGTATGCCGAATTAATAATGGGGAAATCTTCCGGTTCGAGGGTTTTGTTACCTGAAAGAGCTACTGCACGTTCAATGGAGTTCTTAAGTTCTCTCACATTTCCGGGCCAGTCATATGCGAGAAGAACCTGCACCGTTTCGTCGGAAATACCTTTGATTTTTTTTCCGAGCCGTTTTGAAATATCGTGGAGAAAATGGGTGATCAACGGATAGATATCTTCCTTCCTGTTTTTCAGCGGAGGGATGCTGATTTCAACGATTCCGAGCCGGTAGTATAGATCAGCGCGAAATGTTCCCTCTGAAACCATGGAAACGATATTCTTATTTGTCGCCGCGATGAATCGAACGTTTATCTTCCTTGCACGTGTGTCGCCGACGCGACGCATTTTCTGTTCCTCAATGACCCTGAGAAGTTTTGATTGAAACTGCGGTGATGCGTCTCCGATTTCATCGAGAAAAAGCGTTCCGCCATTAGCTTCCTCAAGCAACCCCTTCTTGTCACGTACCGCGCCGGTAAATGCCCCTTTTGCATAGCCGAAGAGTTCACTTTCCAGAATATGGTCCGGTATGGCCGCAGAATTGATTGCAACGAAAGGACGTTCATCTTCCGTCCGTCCATGATAATGAATGGCTTTCGCGACGAGTTCCTTGCCTGTTCCACTCTCTCCGTAGATCAGAACGTTGCTGCCTATATGGGAAATCTTCAGGGCCATTTCGATGATTCGTTCCATACTCCGTGAGATTCCCACGATGTCATGTATCCTGTACGGTTCTTTCCGCGATGGGATGCTGTGATGTTTTGATGTTTTTTGTATCGCTCCTTCAACCTTTTTGAGAAATTCATCATCGCTCCCGGGTTTAAGTATATAATCCGTTGCCCCCATTTGAATTGTTTTGACGACGCAATCGATTGAACCGTGGGATGTCAGAATAATGACCGCCGTTTGAGGTGCGTTTTCTTGTATCCACTTGAGAACAGCACTATCACATTCACACTGCGGTCGGCTCAGGTCGGTTATGATGAGATCATAGCTGTAATCATGCAAAAGTTGAAATGCACCGGACTCGTCAGGTATATCGTGAACCTCATAGCCCCCTTGTCTGAGGAGAGCTGTCGACGTAAGGCGTGAATCATGTTCGGGGTCAACAACCAGAATTCTTTTCACGGTGTGTGCGTACCTCTTTTGGTCAATTCCCGTAATGCTATTGAAAAACGCATATCTTCGGCGTTCTCCCTCCTCTTCCCCCGTTTTCACGGGGACAGCCGTGAAGCGCACCGAGTGCGACAAAGCCGCAGATGTTAAAGCTCAAAGGCCGGGAACCCATGGCAAAAGCCGGAGACAATGCACGATACTCCATGTTCGGTTTATGAATTTCCATTTCCATGTCTCTCCAGGATTTCGGTAATTTTATCACTGTATGTCTGTGAATAATGTCATGGTGATACGCTTTAAACAGCCTTCCGACGGTTTGTTGCCACGGTAAGACCGTCAATGATCGAAACATCGTCGAGGAAGTGTCGGACAGTCGAACAGAGACGACTTCATGACCACAATCCCGGTGAACATTGCAACATCATGGGTTATCGTTTTGTTGACCCTCTCGAACAAAGCATTTCATACGGCCGCAGCCTGTTGAAAATAAAAAAGGAACAATGTTCCTTCCGGGGTGTCCGGAAAGACAGAGTCCCCTCCCGCATATCCATGTAAATTTCTAATGACCGCACCACCGATGGCTTTAAATCAACACCATCTTCATCATTCTTACCTTCACGGCATGCGGCGATACGCACTGACACAGATCAATTACACCGAAAACGGGAGTATCGGCATGCAGAAAGTGGAGCGTATCATATATATAATTCGAAAAATATACAAGTTCACTCGTGAAAAACACTGCCACGCATTCAAAAGCTGTTGAGGAGTTCCATCTGCGGCGTTTCATACGGTTATGATCGGCGGGGGAGAGCGCAGATTTTACCATTTACGGTGCATCCTTCTTCGATGATGAGCTTGCCGCACCGTATACAGGCGCTGACATCAGATGTCTTCAGAAGGGTCAGGGTATCGGTCGTGGTGATCTCTCCGCGGA
Organism: Deltaproteobacteria bacterium; assembly: GCA_011056835.1. Classification (GTDB taxonomy): domain Bacteria; phylum Desulfobacterota; class Syntrophia; order Syntrophales; family UBA6807; genus DSDU01. The sequence continues at coordinate 12,280 of DSDU01000196.1, read as the reverse complement.
AGGCACCTGCAACGGTCAGAAATGTGGAGGTGATAGTCGCTGTTATCGTACTTCCTTCTTCCGTTATAACCGTATCTGCATTCAGTGTGCCCTTAAGCGTTCCCGCTACAATAAGATATCCCTTAAAATCAAAATTACCTTCAAGGTGACAGCCTTTATTAATGATCGAAATGGTTCTGGGGCTTGCTTTCAAGTGGTTAACCCTCGTTGTTGATTTTGCGGTTTACTGCCGTATATTCTGATCGGAGCAGGCCAGACCCTCACTCGTCACGTTAAGCGATAACCGGCCCATTTTTAAACTTCCCCGGGAAATGACAATGTCGCAAGAGTTTCCTTTCTGTTGTATGTTTTTTCCATCGATTTCGCTCCCAATTCCAAACGGCACGGAGAAATCGCTTCCGGTAAGCGATGTGCTTACGTTGAAATTGTACGGGACGTTGGTCTTTACATCAATAAGCTTGATCGACTCATCCTGTTGTATGGAAATCGTATCGTCGGGTAAGAAGCATCGCTTGATGCCGTCGTTGAGCTGAAAGACGATGTAGTGAAAGGATGGTTCATTCATATCAAAGAACAGACGGCCGATCACGTGCTTGTCATCTTTCAAAACGACGACCTGATAAATCCGCCCTTTATTGTATAAGGAATATCGCTTCCAGAGGTCTTTTTCGGTGTCGACGATCCATCCACGGTCCTCACCGGTATTCACGGGACCCGGGGGAACATATCCCTTGAGATTGACAACCACTCCGGGACATGATTCGGGGATGGTATACACGTCAACCAATTCAATCTGATCTCCCTTCAGTATGTCCACATGGGCTCCGTTGGGAAAATGATATTCCTTGCGGTTGATTCTGCATTTGAAATAGACGACTCGAGGGCTTTTCGTTATGGTGTGTATCGACTTGTTGGTGCCCTTGAGAAAGATAGAGATATTTCCACAGATATTGTTGTCTTTGCGTACGATGACACGGGTCGGTTTGGTGATTGAGAAGGGTTTGTTCACGTCATTGATTGATCCGTGTTCCTCTATATCGACGGTGTACCCTCTTTCGTAATTGCCCTCGACGTGTGTTATCTTCACCGTGTCACCCGGCACGATATTCAATGTTTCACCGTCACCTATGACAATCGGTGCCTGATCGTTAACTCGTGCAACGATATATTTTACGATCGGTTTTTCCACCGTCATGCCGGGCACCTCCGGCGTGATATCGAATATTTTCATAAATGCGTTGACCGCCAGTTTGTGATGGTTAATTCTTGTTTCGATGGGGAGCGCCTTGCTTGTTTCAATTCCGAAGGCCGGAATGCCGCATGTGAAGAGTGCGTAATAGGTTGCCGACTTTCGCTGTTCGGCATGAAGGGTTGTCTGCTCATTCGTCCTGTGGTTGTTAAAACTGAAAAAGATCTCCGGGTTATCGATGCTTTTGTTGATTACCTCGGCGATGTTCCGTGCCATTTCACCAAGCTTTATCACAGTCCCGCTTTTCGGATCGTGATACTCTTCGCAGTCGGCGATAATGGACTGTCCGAACCGCAGGGGGTTTCTTTGTTCGCTCTCCCAGGTCTCGGAATAAAATCCCGAACCATCATGGAGATTTAAAAGGCAATCACTTTCAGCAATGAGATCCTTGAGAATGGTGACGACCTGAGTTTCGAAGTTTAGTTCCGATGTTTCAGTGAACTTTCGATTCATGTCTTCATTAACCAGACGCCGGTTCAGGAGAATGGAATAGAAATTCGCCCTGGGGACGACGATGAGATTTCCTTTTTCCAGTCGCATATCGGCGTACAGGTCGGCTGAAAGAAACCCGCCCGGTTCGTCTCCCTGAATTCCGCCGATTATGAGGATGGTTGCACCGGGCATCTTGCCGTTAATCCTGTAAACATTCAATTCATGGTCTGTTCCTGCAAAAAAATTCTGATATGTGTTTTTGCAAAATGCGGGAATGACCAATCCCGCCAGCACGATGAGCAGTGACAAAACGATTGTTGCTGCAGGTACGCCCATGTCAATGACTGCTTTTATGATGCCGTGTAATTTATGATTCATTCATTTTCCCTTCATCGTCCCGTATATAGAAATCTTTTATCATCATGAGTTCACCGCTGTTTGAGAATACCCATATTGAAATAAAGTATTGTTCCTCCGGCTTCGGCGGCGTTGTGAACATCCCCCTGATAGTTTTGAATCGGGCGACAGTGAAGGATTCTCCGCTGTTGATGTTTTGAGGTTTCCCGTCTGCAAGCACCGTATTCGGATAACAGTGCCAAGTAGAAACATCGAGATACTGTGGTTTGAGAACGATGAAAACATAACCGGAAATAGGATTGTTATAAGAAATAGTGTTTCGCAGGAGAAATTTGAAACGAAGTGAATTTGATGATTTGTCTCGGTTGATTTCAAAATTTTCCACGGACATTCTATTGAAATCATCGGTTGACGTGATGGGGGCTTCTCCTTTCTCAACTGTTGATTCCTTGAAGGCTGTTGCGAGCGCATTCTCCAACTCTTTGAGTTTATCCGCCATGGCGTCGTTTTCCAGCTTAACCGTTTCAATGGATTGTTTCCCGGCTTCAAGCTTCTTTCGCAGATCATCCTGCAGTCTCAGGTGAGCTGAATTCTGAAACCAGAGATATCCTGCAATGATCAGGACCACACCGATGATGCTGATTACGGCAACACGGAGAGCGCTTTTTTTGACTTCGTAGGACCCCAGTTGTTGCTGGTCTCCGATAACCAGAATAGTCCAACTCTTAGATTTTTTATCGGTATTCATCTCTGCATTGTTTCCCGTGGATTCTTCCTTAAAAGGCTTTCCATGATTCCCTGTCAATCTTCCAGTTATTATTAATCATTTTAAGCCGCAGTTTTTTTACGCCGATGTCGCTGTATCCCGTCGATTCATACCGCTGGGTGAACGTGGCCGTTACCGTTGTTGATCGTGGAATGACGTTCAGATTCTCCATAGTGATGCATAGATCTTTATTTACGCCGATCAGACCGGTTTTATATTGTATCCATTGTGTCAGATTCATCCCGTATCCCTTGAAATCCGGTGCGTAATATGAGCGGTACGATTGCATGTCACCGGACTGCCAGCTGTTTATCCATTGTTTAATGAACTCTTCTATTGTTTCCCAGGTTACGATGGCCGTATCGATCGCTTCAAGTCTGGCAGTGAATGTTTCGTCCACATCGGCGGAATGAAGTTTGTCACCGGCGATGTTCCACCTGTCATCATGTTTCTTCAAAAAAAGTTTGCGATGCCCGCACTGCCAGGATTGATTCCTGTATCTGATCAATTGGTCGAATGTTACGACAGTATACCGGTCGTGGTTCAGGATGGAAATGTTTGCAGGGTTACATGTGACCTCAATCCCTGAAGTCTTCCATGACGTAAGTTTCTCCGCGAGGGCCTTTATGTTGTTGTGATCCATTGATTCCTCTGAATCATACAAACGTTTCATTTCCTGCAATTCGTCTTTTTTAAATGCGTCCCACCATGCATGCAGTACCGATTCCACTTCAGATTTAAGGGCGGTCAGGGTGTCCTCCGGAACCCACTTGATATGATGCTTTATAATAATCGGCGTTTCGTCGAGTTTTATGAAGGACGAGAGATCGAGAATATCTTTGTTTGTAAGGGTCACGCAGCCGTTTGACTGGAAAGCACGGAGTTTTTTATTTGTTCCGTGAATCCATATATTATTGCCGTTCCTACCCTCCTTGCGGTCCATAAGATTTGGATAGTTGAGATGAAAGGCCATGCTTCCGTACGTTGATGAAAGCTCCTTTACGCTGTATATCCTTGTTGCGAACAGGATTCCCTCTGGTGTTTTTCCGTCCCCGGAGATCATCTTCGGACCGCTGTTTTTTCCGGTAGAGCACGGCGCCTCAAAAACCTTTTCCAGTCCCGTATGGTTTCGCTGAAATGCGTAAAGTCTTTGTGCTTTCTTGTCGACAAGAATGGCATAGTCGGCCGACAAGTTGATCAGAGCCTCGGGAATTAATGATTGATGCTGCTCCACCGTCGACCCGAGTGCGGCACACGCAGGAAAAAGCAGGCCTGAAAGTGCGGATGTGGTAATCCATGCGATGACAAGCATGTATAACATCGGCTTTTTATTTCTCATACGGTGTTTCATGTGCAGTATGGTGACAGTGGTGATATTTTCGTATCCGGCTGAGCCTCGGATTTTTCAATCCGGAATCAAACACGGCCTATTCCTGACAGTGTAACGTCGGATTGTTTTCGGTCCGACTGCATGATGTCACTTTCGATACCAGAAAAAGGCTTGTCATGTCAACTATATACTCTACGTCAGACAGGATAGCGCCGAATTGGCTGATAAGGAGGAAAAATGTCAGAATACTCCACTTGTTAGGAGGGCCAGAACCATGGTGGTGTTCCGGCATTTTTAACAATATCGTTTTTTTGATTATAGCAGTGATGCTTCGTGAACGACAGTTCGGATAGTGAGATTCTTCATGAGGAAGGGATACATGAGCTTATGGACGTCGGGGTTGAGCCCGAGGGGATACCGGCTGATTGAGCAAGTCGATTTCACTCCGAATGCGGTTGCCTTTTTCAGTACCGGATGGAAAATAGCTTTGCGCCGCTTTAAAGTGAAAAAGAGCACTTTTGACCCTGTTTATTTTTTTGAAGTAAATCCCGAAATTATAGTGTGATTCTCCGGTTTTATTTATTTTTCCATAGGTCATGGCAAGGTTGTAGTAAATATTCGTATCGTCGGGATTATCCCGCTGAAATTTCTCATATAAGTCGAGAGCCTCGAAGTTACTGCCGATCATCTCGTAGGATCTTCCGAGGTACAGAATCGTTTCGGGATCGTTTTGATTGATATGATACGCCTTTTTGAGAGGTTCTAGGGCTTCGATCACTTTCCCCCGGTTGAAGTAGAGTATCCCCAGGTCTCGGAGAATATCGACATCATCCTGTGATTGACGAAGCGCAATGGAGAAATTTTTCAGTGCCTCGTCGGTTTGCCCCAGTTTTCCCTGAACTACCGCCAGTCCGTATGTGAAATCGGTATCTCCGGGGTGTTCTTTAAGGGCATTTTGAAAAAATTTCAAGTTCTCGCTGAGATTTCTTTGATTAAGAACAAGGATCGTCTTTATCCTGTTGAGTCCACCGATAATATTGGTCTTTCCTCTCTGTTTGTATGTCGTTTGGATCAGCCCGTCAAGATATCTGATACGGTCGCCTGTGCCGGGATGCGTGAGGAAATAAGAGGGTACTGAATTCGAATAATATTCAAATTGTCTCATGATTTTCAAAAAGTCCAGCATTGCCTGCCCGTCGTACCCCGATTCGGTAAGGTAACGCATACCTTTGCGGTCGGCTTCCTCTTCATTATCCCGTGTGTATTTCAGGTTGAGACTTGTTGCCGCCGCCATGGAAAAACTGGTGATGGCTGCCGCTCCCTCGGCGCTTCCACCGAGAAAGGCACCGGCAAGAATTGCCAGGAGCGTCGCCATGCTGACTTTTTGGGATTTCTCTATGGTGTCGGCGATATGCCGCGACGTAGCATGAGCGATTTCGTGAGCTATGACACCGGCCAGTTGTGCCTCGTTTTCACTCAGGTTGATGAGCCCCTCATAGACGTAAATGTATCCGCCGGGAGTTGCGAAGGCGTTGATTCCTGAACTTTTAATGACGGAGAAGGTAAATGAGAACGGTGAGTCATCGGCGTGCTGAAGAACGCGACGCCCGATTTTATCAATGTAGTCAAAAACTAGAGGATTCTTAACCAGGAGATCTTTGGCCGTAAGTTTCTCGTAGAATTCCTGCCCCAGTTTTCTTTCATCCTGTACGGTGAACGATGCATGGGAAAAACCCGGGAGCGATACGGTGCCCAGTATGACCATGACCAGTATACGGGCGCAAACGGTTTTTGGTTTGTTGAAAAATAACACGGCTTAAGGCTCTCCTGCGGTTACAATGAAACTATCGTAACGTTTTTAACCGGGATAATCAAGACATGTTTGGGAGGTAAACGGAAGTGTTTCATATCCGGCCGATCAGATCTCGTGTGGAACCGCGCCGCTGTTCATTGATGAAAATCAGTTCATGATCAAATAGTCCTGTGGGAGCCGCATTCAATGTTCATGCTGCCTTACATAAGAATATTTCTTTGTAAAATATTATTGTTAAGGCATAACCCCTGTGTTATAAATTGCGTCATGTCAACGTAAGGAGTTTGCCGTGGATAAAAACGACCTGATCCACACAAGAAATATAACGGTGAATACATATGAAATCGGGAAAAATAGACTCATGATTGAAGGTATATTAAAGGATGATCGGTTCTTCCCATCGTATTTTTATTCCGCGAAGCAATTTATTGATCCCGGTACGATTCATCACATTATTATACGGATGAACATATCGCTCCCCGAAATAGAAATTACCGATGCCGAGGCTGAGATGGCATCTGTTCCGAGCCAACTCTGTCGCGAAATTAAAGATATCGTCACGAAACTTATCGGCATACGGATAAGAAAGGGATTTACTCAAAAGATACGAACAGTAATCGGTGGAACAACCGGGTGTCTTCACATGGCAAATCTTATCATCAGCATGGGATCTGCCGCTGTGCAGGGGCAATGGGCATACTACAGCAGGAACAGAGGCGGATTGCACGTCAGAGTTCCCGAGGTTGACTTATCTCTGCTTCTGAACAGTTGCTGGTTGTGGAGAGAAGACGGTCCGTATTATCAACGAATAATAGAGATGCGTCGTGAGCAGGATAAAAAAGAACCGTGAAAGAGACACTGAGCGATACAACAGGCGCGTCGCCACGGTGCAGATGGAAAACCTCCTGTGCGATTTATTTTGTGGAATGAGAACTGTTACCGGTAAACGATTTCTTTTTTATATAGGTCCGCTTGTCATATACGCCTGCATCATCTTCCTGCTGTCATCGCTGTCGAAACAACCGGAAAAACTATCGTTTATTTTTAATTATGACAAGCTGCTTCATACGGTGGAGTACTTTATTCTGGGATATCTTCTGATGAGGGTTGTGACGACCTCGCCGCATACGACCGTGTCGAGACGATCGAAGGTGATAACTGTAGTTATCGGCCTGACATACGCCATATCAGATGAATGGCATCAGTCGTTTGTTCCGGGAAGACATTCATCCATCGTCGATGTATGGTTTGATGTGCTCGGCGTCGCTGTCGCCGCATGGACCTTTGAAATGATAAGATATAGATTACCTGTAGTCAGCCGCATAGAAACGAGGATAGCGGATATTTGAGCGTGAATCATCAACTTGTTGTTACGATCGACGGACCTGCCGGTTCGGGGAAAAGCACCGTCGGCAAAGCGTTGGCAGAGAAAATATCCTATGTTTATCTGGATACCGGTGCATTGTATCGTGCAGTCGCTTATCGTGCCCATAATGAAAAGATCATGCCGGGCGATGGGGCACATCTTTCAAAACTATGTAATGAAATCGTCATATCACTCGAGACACGTGATGGAGGACTCAGGATCATCATAGACGGTGACGACGTGACGGATAAAATCAGAACAGAGGAAATCGGCCTTCTTGCTTCACGGATATCCGCCGTTCCCATCGTACGGGAGAGCCTTCTTTCAATCCAGCGGGAAGTGGGCAGTGCAGGTGGAATTGTTGCTGAAGGACGTGACATGGGAACGGTTGTTTTTCCTCGAGCAGATATAAAATTCTATCTCGTTGCCGACGTCATTGAACGGTCCAGACGTCGATACGACGAACTCATCGAACGAGGAGAAAGCGTTGACTTCGAAGAAATATACAGGGGGTTGCTGGTTCGGGACGAGCAGGATTCAGGACGGTCGATAGCTCCTCTCAGGGCGGCGGAGGATGCCGTCATCATCGATACTACATACCGTAGCATAGATGAGGTCGTTGATACGATGAAGCGGATCATTGAAGAGCGCTGTGGTAACGGTGCATAATGACTGTCGTTGAGGGTGTCATTCTTCGGGAATTAGCTTGATATTTTATTATCACTGTGTTAGTCCTGCCCTATCCGAGGATAGTTATATTAATGTCAGGGGGTAGTCGTTGAATGGTTAACGGAGAAAACAAGAATGTTGATGAACAAAATGAAAACAAAACCATCGAAGGTGAATCACAACCGGTGAGCATGGGGAGCCATGATGAGGTTTTCCACATGGAAGACGCTATGAGTTTTGGCGACCTCTATGAACAAAGCCTGCAGGATGTGCCGTACGGAGAAATACTGATCGGCAGGGTAGTTCAGATAAATCAGGATGTTGTGATGGTCGATGTCGGCTATAAGACAGAGGGGCAGGTCAGAGTTGAGGAATTGCTTGACAAAGACGGCAACATGACCGTGGTGGAAGGTGATGAGATCGAGGTGGTGGTGGACAGGAAGAAAGAAGACAGCCTGGTTCTTTCCCGTTTCAAAGCAGTGAAATCAAAAGTCTGGAATGACATCAAAGATGCCTGTGACGAAAAATCCATCATTGAGGGAAGCATTATAGAGCGGGTCAAGGGTGGTTTTTCCGTCGATATCGGAATAACGGCGTTTCTGCCGGGCTCTCAGGTGGATGTTCGGCCGGTAAGGGATTACGATAAATATGTAGGCCAGACGCTTGAATTTCATATTCTAAAATATGACAGAAAGCGAAGCAACGTTGTTCTTTCAAGGAAATCCGTATTGGAACTGCAACGTACTGCGGAAAAGAAGAAAACCCTCGAGAGTATGCAGGAAGGAAAAATTGTTGAAGGTACCGTAAAAAATATTACCGACTATGGTCTGTTTATAGACCTTGGCGGAATAGACGGTTTACTCCATGTGACGGATGTGTCATGGGGAAGAATAAAGCACCCGTCGGAATCCTTCTCGAGGGGTGATCGGATGCGAGTAAAGGTATTATCCTTCGACAAGGAGGCTGAACGGGTATCACTGGGACTGAAGCAGATGTTTGACAATCCCTGGCACACCATAACCGATAAATATGCCATCGGTTCAGTTGTTGAGGGAAAGGTCGTCAATATCATGGATTATGGAATTTTTGTCGAGTTGGAGCCGGGTGTCGAAGGTCTCGTGCACATATCAGAAATGTTCTGGACAAAGAAGATGAAGCACCCTTCCAAAGTGGTATCAATCGGAGACACCATATCGGTTATGATCCTCGAGATAGATTCGGAGAATAAGCGGATATCTCTTGGATTCAAACAGGCGATGCCTAATCCATGGGAAGCGTTAAAAGAGCAATATCCGTCCGGAATGATTGTGAAAGGGAAAATAAGGAACATTACGGATTTCGGCATATTTGTCGGAATAAATGATGAAATTGACGGTCTCGTGCATGTATCGGATATTTCCTGGAGAAAACGGGTAAAGCATCCTTCTGAACTCTACAAGAAGGGTGACGAAATTGAAGCGGTCGTATTGAACGTAGACGTTGAAAACGAGAAGTTTTCGCTGGGAATCAAACAGCTTGAAAACGACCCATGGGAAGAGTTAAGCATCAAATATGCTATCGGTTCTGCTATAACGGGAAACGTAACTAATGTTACCGATTTCGGGGTGTTCGTTGAGGTTGAAGAAGGAATTGAGGGTCTGGTTCATGTCTCGGAATTGAGCCAGAAACGAGTCAAATCGGCCAAGGAAATGTATACGATTGGTGAAACCATCACTGCCATCGTAAAAAATATCGATGCAAAGAATCGGAAACTGGGATTGAGCATCAAAGATTACGAGACCACATCCGAAGAATCTTCCATGAAAAATTACGTAAATAACAGAGAAAAAGTCTCATCCAATCTCGGTAAGGCCCTTGCCGGTCTCAAAATTCTGGATGTATAAGAGGAACGATTCCGGTCAATGAGAAAACACCCAATTATTTATGGGCTCCTGCTTATGCTGTTTATAGGAGTGGTTTTTCTGATCGTCGCCTATTTCGTCGCTTCCTTGACCGGTGAAAAACGTGTCCTCTCGTCGAAAGATAAAGTCGGCGTCGTCATGATCAAGGGCGTCCTCAACGAATCCAGTCAAATCAACGACCAGCTTGAAGAATATGATCGGGATAACAATGTCAAGGCAATCGTGATAAGGATCGATTCTCCCGGGGGATCGGTTGTTCCCGCCCAAGAAGTATACGATAAGATCCTGGAAGTTAAGAAGAATAAGAACGTGCTTGTTTCCATGGGAGCTGTGGCAGCCTCGGGTGGATACTACATCGCCAGTGCTGCAGAAAAAATCGTAGCAAATCCGGGAACGATTACGGGAAGTATCGGCGTTATCGCCCAATTCCCGCAGATGAAAGAGTTGTTGGATAAAATAGGATTGAAATCTACCATTATCAAGAGCGGCAAATATAAGGATACGGGCTCGCCGACCCGCGAGATGACTTCAGATGAAAAATCATTGATTCAGGGAGTCGTCGATGACATTTATAATCAGTTTGTCGAAGTAGTGTCATTGAACAGGAAAATACCGAAAGCCGATATTGAAGCAATTGCCGATGGGAGGATTTTTACCGGAAGGCAGGCTTTGTCTTTGGGACTCATCGATTATCTTGGGAATATGGAATACACCATACAGCTGGCGGCACAGTTATCGGGAATAGAAGGAAAACCTGAAGTTGTTTATCCCAAGAAAAAACGAAAAGGGATTATCAGTTATATCTTCCAGGAAGCGGTTAGTACCGTAGTTGAGGAACTGAGAACCGAACAAACGGGTATTCAGTATATTTACCAGAATTAACACTTTCCAATACTGATCATATCCATGATTGCAAAGAGACGAATATCGGAAAGGATCGCTCCGTATCGATGCACTGAACAATGGACTACAATACTATTCTCGTGACAAAAGAAGATGGATACGCAATTGTAACCTTAAATCGTCCCGATGAGATGAATGCCCTGTCTCGTGAAATGAGACATGAGCTTGAGGATTGTTTCCATACGCTCGAGCGGGACGATTCGGTAAAGGTGGTTATTATTACCGGTGGAGATTATGTTTTTTCCGCAGGTATGGATATCAAGGAAATGGCGGCACTGCCCGATGGAGACATTGATGATTATTTTGCATCGATGATTTCATATCTTCAAAAAATATACAGCTTTAAAAAACCGGTTATTGCGGCTGTCGGAGGAATCGCACTCGGTGGCGGGTTTAATCTTGCCACGGTTTGCGACATGATTGTCGCTTCGGAAACGGCAATATTCGGTCACCCTGAGCTGAAGTTTGGTTTGAATCCGCTGTTCGATCCCCTCAGGCGAATTGTCGGTATGGCCAAGGCAAAAGAAATAACGATGCTTGGAGAACCGATCGGTGCACAGGAGGCATTGAGGATCGGCCTTGCCAACAAAGTTGTTTCCCCGGAGAAGTATATGGAGGATGCGAAGACAATAGCACGGGAGCTTGCCAAGCGATCGGCCAAGGCCCTCGAAGCCGTCAAGAGAATCTCCGACATTGTCCCTCGCCTGGACAGGAACAGCGCCCTTGAGCATGAATTCGAAATATCAGCACTGCTTTTTTCACGATCGGAACGAAGAGAGTATATGGAAACATTTCTGGAAGCATTAAAAAAACGGAAGAAATAACGGAATCCTTCCGCCTATCCATAGTCGATACCGTTTCTGCTTCGGTATTCTTTATTCTTCATCAAAATCGGATTTGGCAAAATCTCGCAATTGATCTCTCCTTTTCTTGTGTTGAAGCTTCCTCAAGGCTTTTGCCTCGATCTGGCGTATCCGCTCCCGGGTAACTCCCATCATTTCACCAACTTCTTCAAGAGTGAATGGTCCATAATTACAGGCGACCCATGTACAATTACAGAAAATCTCGTTCTTCAGCCACCATTCACACGTCTTGTCGTCACAAGGATCTACAATAAAAAAGTTGCTCTTTTTACATTTATACAGATCGGCCAATGGTTGTTCTCCTCGCTTTTTCATATGCCATTATCATATGGCCAAAATCAGATTTGTCAACCTTAAATACATTTTTTCTTTCGTCTTTTTAAATAATAGGAATTTTCGATTGGGGATCACAGACTGTAAAACGTGAAGAGAGAAACTGAGCGCAGGCACTCATGAATTCACCGGCTGAAAAAGCACGGCATAATGTCCCCCGTCTCAGAAAAAGAAAGGTAACTATTCAGCACAAAAAAGTTTCGTTCTTTGAAAAAAGTTCTTGACACGGTTTTTGGGTAAATTATCAAAAATTCGGGTACAGTAACACCTTGCCCATAATCATGGTTTGAAGGTGCTA
>DSDU01000169.1 GCA_011056835.1 Deltaproteobacteria bacterium | reverse complement strand
GGTGGGTATGATCCAGATCGCCGGCGATCGGCTTGATCGCCTCGTCCACATACCGCGCCACCATGTCCCGTACCATTTGTTGCTCTTCTGTCGGTGCAAAATTCATTGGGTTCCTCCTTTTTAAAGCATTATTATTACGATTTCCAGGGAAACGGATCATGATATGTGATCCGTTATCCCCGTTCACTGCATTATCCCGGCGGCCTTTTCAGACAAGGCCGCTCATCCGCTTTGTTAAAAGTCAACGACCAATGAAATTGGCTTTTCTTTTTTCGAGGAAAGCCTTCATCCCTTCTTTTTGATCATGGGTGCTGAAACACTGGGCGCAGCACTCCATCTCGAGCCTGTTCGCATGATCCAGAGGCAATTCCTGTCCGAAATTGACGGCGTGTTTGATCATCTTGATGGCGAACGCAGGCATTCCCGCCAGTTTTTTGGCGAATTTCTTCGTTTCATCCATCAGTTGATCGGCGGGAACCACCTTGTTGACCAGGCCGATTTCATACGCCCGCTGAGCATCGATCTGTCCGCCGCTCATGAGAAGTTCCAAAGCCCTGCCTATACCGATGAGTCGGGGCAGCCGCTGCGTTCCTCCCCACCCGGGTGTCAGGCCGAGCAGGATTTCAGGCTGACCGAAACGGGCATTGTCGGCGGCGAACCTGATATCGCAGGACATGGCGATTTCAGTGCCCCCGCCAAGGGCGAATCCTCGAACCGCCGCAATGGAAGGTTTGGGAAGCAGTTCAAGCGCCCGATAGGTTTCGTGGCCCCGTTCCATGAATTTCAGCGCTTCGCTGGGTTCCAGGTCCTGCATTTCCGCAATGTCAGCTCCGGCAACAAACGCCTTTTCTCCGCCACCGGTAACGATAACGGCTTTTATGCCGTCATCATCGCCGCACCGCTTGATTGCATCCATAAATTCTCCCATCGTTTCCGAATTCATGGCATTCAGTGCCTTGGGCCGGTTGAACATGATGGTTGCAACGCTATCTTCCACTTCAAAAATGATATTGTTGTATGCCATAGTTACCCCTCCTTCTTTGGCTGGTAAACAACCGTGTTGCGACTACTTGCTGTAGTCGTAGAATCCCCTTCCTGTCTTTCGTCCCAGCCATCCGGCGTCGACATATTTCTTCAGCAGCGGGCAGGGACGGTATTTGGAATCACCGAATCCCTTGTGGAGGACGTCCATGATGGCCCAGCACGTATCCAGACCGATCAAATCGCCCAGTGCAAGCGGTCCCATGGGGTGATTCATACCAAGTTTCATGATGTTATCGATGGCTTCGGGTGTTCCGACTCCTTCAAAAAGGGCGTAAACTGCTTCATTAATCATGGGCATAAGTACCCTGTTCGAGATAAAGCCCGGGAAATCGTTACACTCCACGGGGACTTTTCCGAACTGTTCCGACAGTTTCTTCGTCAGTTCGTATGTTCCATCAGTTGTTGCAAGGCCCCTGATGATCTCGACAAGCCTCATAACGGGAACGGGATTCATGAAGTGCATACCGATAACCAGTCCCGGTCTCTTTGTCGCCGCGGCAATGCGTGTGATGGGAATCGATGATGTATTTGACGACAGAATGACGCCGGGTTTGCAGACTTCATCGAGTTTTTTGAAGATTCCGAGTTTCAGATCTTCCCGTTCGATTGCAGCTTCGACGACGAAGTCGGCATCCTTCATGTCCTCAAGGTTAGTGCTCAACTTGATCCGACCGAGAATTTCGTCTTTCTGGGCGGCAGTCAGCTTTTCCTTGGCAACGAGTCTGTCCAGATTTTTGGAAATGGTATTGAATCCCCTCTGGACGAACTCGTCGGCGATATCATTCATAATAACATTGAGTTCCCCGGGATATGCCGCAACCTGGGCAATACCGTTTCCCATCTGACCGGCTCCGACCACGCCAAATGTTTTTACTTCCATTTTTACCCCTCCTCCATTTTTATTTAAACAACCGGTATGTTCCCAACTGTTCCATGCGGACAGAGCGAATGATACCATCTGTTTTTATTGTCCGTAGTCGGTGGTGCCTGGAAGGCACCACCGGCTACGGGTACATTTACCCAGTGGTACCCGAGTGCACGTGATAAGGGTGCCTCGGAATGATAACTGCACAATATTACACTCTCTCCAGAACGATGGCCATACCCTGGCCGCCGCCGATACAGAGTGATGCGCATCCCAGGTTGAGGTCATTCTTGACCATCTGGTTTGCCAGTGTGTAGGTAATCCGGGCGCCGGTACATCCGATGGGGTGACCGATGGAGATTCCACTGCCGTTGAGATTGCACTTGTTAAGATCAATGTCCAACTCTTTTATACAACCGAGAGCCTGACAGGCAAATGCTTCATTGAGTTCCCACAGGTCAATGTCCTTGGTGGTAAGGCCGAGTTTCTTGAAGACCTTTCGTACTGCCGGGATCGGTCCGAGTCCCATATAAGCAGGATCGATGCCGCCTGAGGCGAATCCCTTGATTTTAACCATCGGTTTAAGTCCAAGTTCCTTTGCCTTTTCGGCACTCATGACCACCACGGCTGCCGCAGCATCATTGATACCGGAGGCATTCCCGGCTGTTACCGTTCCGCCCTTTCTGAAAACCGGCGCGAGTTTGGCCATTTTTTCAAGGGTGGTGTCCATGGGGCGTTCGTCTACTGCGAACACCTTCGGATCGCCTTTTCTCTGGGGAATGACGACTGGAACAATCTCATCGGCCACGGTACCGTTTGCGTTGGCGGCACGGGCTCTCATGTGACTCTCGTATGCGAGCTTATCCTGTTCTTCTCTCGAGATACCATACTTCTCAGCGATGTTTTCCGCCGTGTTTCCCATATGATAGGCGTTGAAGATTTCCCACAGACCGTCGTGAACCATGAGGTCCGTTGCCTGGCCGTAAGGCATGTTCATCCGGTATCCCCACCGGGCATTGGGCAGTGCATAGGGGACATTGCTCATGTTTTCCATGCCGCCGGCGACCATGATGTCGGCATCGCCTGCCTGGATAATCTGGGATGCCAGAGAAATGGCCTTCATGCCCGAAGCGCAAACCTTCTGGACGGTGATGACGTTGGTCTCTTCCGGCAGTCCGGCATAGATTGAAGCCTGGCGGGGGGGGTTCTGTCCTACGCCTGCGGTGAGAACGTTCCCCATAATGACCTCGTCGAAATAGACCGGAGTCAATGATTCGTCATAATCATAATGCTTTTTCTGCAGATCCGTCATGTCGAACTCGCCGAAAATGGTGGGACGGGCCGATTTGACGAAATCGTTGATTGTCGGACGCAGTCCCGCCCGCTTAATCGCTTCCTTAATGACAAGTCTTCCCAGTTCCACGACGGAAACTCCTTTTAGCGAACCGCCGAATTCACCGACTGCAGTCCGCGCTCCACTGACAATTACTACATCTCCCATTAATGATTCTCCTTTCTCTTCAAGTAAAATTAGTGCTCAATTTATGAGAGTACAATCAATTATTACATCGCCTCACGGTTCTACCTTTATCAGCATCGCATCACCCTGGGCATGGCCCGAGCAGATACCGCACACGCCGATTCCTCCGCCCCGGCGGCGCAGTTCATATGCCAAGGTCATGACGATTCTGGCTCCCGTTGCTCCGATAGGATGTCCATAGGCGATAGCGCTGCCGTTCACATTTACCTTTTCATACATCTGTTCCTTGGATAGTCCGAGAATGGTCCGGGCGCTGATGAGCGCCACGGCGGCGAAGGCTTCGTTGATCTCGATGATATCGACATCATCCACCGTCATGTTATTCTGCTCCAGTACTTTCTTGATGGAAAGACCGGGAACCGTGGCGATATCCTTCGTGGGCTGTGACACCTCGGCGTAATCTATAATAGAAAAGAGCGGTTTTAATCCCAGTTCATCCGCCTTTTCCCTTGACATGAGCAAGCACACATCGCCGCCGTCATTGACGCCGGGGGCGTTTCCGGCGGTGACGCTTCCCGGTTCGCCGGTCACGGAGCTCTTGTGACCGAAGACGGGAGGCAGTTTCGAAAGTGTTTCCATGGTCGTATCAGGCCGGGGGAATTCGTCCTTGTCGACGATGACGGTCTTTTTCCCTTGTCGTACTTCTACGGGAAATATTTCGTCATCCAGTCTGCCCTCCGCAATCGCCTTGCCGGCTCGCTGCTGTGACTGAAGGGCCCAGTCGTCCTGATCCTGCCGCGTAAATCCGAACTCATCGGCCGTTTCCGAACCGTGAATGGCCATGTGTCGATTATAAAAGGCGTCCCACAGACCATCGTACACCATGAGGTCAACGGAAGGTGCTGTGGTCAATCCCATTCTCGTTCCCCATCTCATTCCGGGAAGCGAAAAGGGGCAGTTGCTCATGCTTTCCTGGCCGCCGGCAACGGCGATCTCAGCCCGTCCCAACTGAATCATCTGGGCTGCCAGGTCGATGGTCTTGATTCCCGAGGAACAGACCTTATTAACGGTAATTGAGGGGACATATTCAGGAATGCCGGCCAGTATGGTTGCCTGGCGGCTGGGAACCTGACCGCATCCGGCGGGGACGACCTGCCCCATGAAGATATAATCGATGTCTTCCGGTTTGACCTTGCCGTTGGTTCTTCTTAGAACTTCCTTTATTGCCAGAGCACCCAGTTGGGGAGCGTCATAACTCATAAGCCCGCCGCCGAATCTGCCGTACGGTGTCCGACACGCCTCAACAATGACCACTTCCCGGTGCTGTTTGTATTGATTTTTTATTTTTCCCCCCATGGTGGAAAAATCCGGCTTTCTTGCACCGAATTTCGCAATCGGAGCATCCTTATAGACATCGGCTCTCTTCTTATCGAGTTTTTGGGGTACCTTTGACATGTAGTTCCTCCTTCTCATTTTTTTTAAGTATCGCCTTCCTTACTATCGTTATACCGCATCTTCAACCCCTGGCCGGTTAGGGCCCTGCAGAAGACAGGTCTAACGATCTATTATGTGTTATGTATTGCCGAGTATGTGATCGATCCGCTGCCTGCAATCCGCCACTATGAGATTACAGGGGCCTGCCAGGCGACGGTTAGTCAAGACCATTAACAAATTCCACTTCTCGGGGAATTTTATGTGAAGACAGATACTTCCTGCAATGTTTCAGGATATCCTTTTCATCCGCTTCGGCGTCATCCTTCTTGACGATGAGAGCCTTAACGATTTCACCCCTCATCAGGTCGGGTTGTGCCACAACTCGGGATTCTTCAACGGCGGGATGCATGGTGAGGACAAGTTCTACTTCCCGGGGATATACGTTAAAACCGCTCGTGATAATCATTCGTTTTTTCCGACCGGTGAGGAAGATGTATCCGTCTTTATCGATCCTTGCGAGATCTCCTGTGTGGAGCCATCCGTTTCTGATGACTTCGGCGGTGGCCGCATCGTCCTTGTAGTAGCCTTTCATCACGTTGGCTCCTCTGACGACGAGTTCTCCCTCGGTATCGGCCGGCAGGTCTTTATCATTGCCGTCAACGATCTTGGCTTCGGCTCCCGGTATGGGAGTGCCGATTGATCCAGGTTTCTGTTTCATGTGGAGTCGGCTGAACGAACAGACGGGGGATGCTTCGGTGAGACCGTATCCCTCCATGAGCTTAACGTTGAATTTCTGTTCGAAGGCAGGGATAAACTTCGGAGGCATGGCCGACCCGCCGGTAATGCATAATCTCAGTGAACTCAAATCGTAGTTTTCTACGCCTTGGTGCATCAACATTCCGAGAAACAGGCGGGGAACCGCGGCTATATAGGTGATTTTTTCCTGTTCTATGACCTGAAAGATCCTGTCGATGCTGAATTGGTCCATGAGCACCGAACTCGCTCCGAGGTGAATGACCGACAGTAAATTTGCCGAGGCACCGAAGGAGTGAAAGAAGGGAATCACCGAGAGACCCCGGTCTTTATCCGTTCCGTCGCAGATTTCCTTGAGGAGTGTCCATTGGGTTGATAGATTCCCGTGTGTCAGGACGGCGCCGAGAGGATAGCCGGTCAAGCCCGAGGTGTATATCATGACCACGGGGTCATCTTCGTCGACATCGGCCATGTCGAGATCAAACGGTCCGTCCCTGAAGGCTTTCCGACAGGGTGAGTCGTCATGGGGATCGTCAACGCATATCATGTGCCTGCAGGTGTCAAGGCGGTCTTGTATTTCATCAAATTTTTTTGCAGACGACGAGGTCGTTATGAGAATTTTCGAATCGCTGTTGTTGAGAAGATAGGTGAGTTCATAAGGTGTTGAGAGAACATTGAGGGTTACGGCAACCGCCCCCAGTTTCGCTACAGACAAATACGATATGACAAATTCGGGAATATTGGGGAGCATCAGGGAAACTTTGTCTCCCTTAACGATGCCGAGATTTTTCAGAACGTGCGACAAAGCGTTACTGTATTTGTTGAGTTCGTTATAGGTTAATCGCCTGTCATTGTAAATGAGGGACACATTATCCGGATACTTATTTCTGACCTCCTCCAGCATCATACCGAGACTGACAGTACTCATCACGCCCTCCCATTGAAACGGGGGTACCATAGCACATCGAATTGGTTGTTTCAATAGAAATATAAAATGATTATGCTCTGTCGTGACTTTTATTAACGGTCAGAATTTTGTCGATGGAAATGACCGGTTCCGTTTTCGATTCGGGTACAATGATCGCCCCCGGCCGGTATCTTTCGGTGGTGAGAAACATTATGACGATTGTTCACTTGACAAGTGATCGAAGTTTCCGATATTTTGCGTAGTCAGGGTTTAAAAATAATGTGAACGGGGAGGAGGGGACCATGAAGAAAATATTCGTTGCGGCTGTTGCCGTATTAGTGCTGCTTGGCGGTGTTGCACAGGCGGAAGAGCTTCAGGTCGGCATGAAAGCATCGGATTGGACGTTCGAGGATGCCGACGGCACGGCATTCACCATGGATTCGTGGTCGGGAAAGGTTCTGCTGATCAATTATGTTGATCCTGATGAATCGGATTTGAACGAACATTTTACCGAAGCCATGAAGAAGGCGAAAAATGACGGGTTGCTGACGGATGAAACCTATAAAGGAATCGGCATTGCCGATTGTGCCGCAACATGGAAGCCGAATTTCCTCATCCGGACGATCGCCGGCGACAAGGCGAAAAAATATAAGACGACCATTCTCTTTGATTATGACGGATCACTGCGAAGTGCGTGGGGACTCACGAAAGATACGGCCAACGCGATCATACTGGATAAAAATCGTGTCTGCCGGGCCATCGTGCGCGGTCGTGTTCCCGATGATCAGGTTGCATCGCTGGTGCAGCTGGCGATTGATCTGCAGAGTGAATAAGCGATGCCGGGTTTCGTCCCCATGATGCTTCGTCTGAAAAAAATAAAGGGATGGTTGCGAGTGATATGCCCATAATTATCAACGGCAATGATGTCGCCCGGGAAATACGGTATGAAATAAAAGCCAAGGTGGGCGCGTTGCAGGAGCAACGGGGAATTATTCCGGGGCTTGCGGTGATCCTCGTCGGAAAAGATCCCGCGTCCCGGATTTATGTGAGAAGAAAGACGGAAGACTGTGAGGAAGTCGGATTTTTCTCGAGGGAATTCAAGTTGCCCGAGAACACGGAGGAACACCGGTTACTGAGCATCATCGATGAACTGAATCGAGACGGCAGGATTCACGGCATATTGGTGCAGCTCCCCCTTCCGCAGCACATTAATGCAAATGCGATAATCGATGCGATCAACCCCCGGAAGGACGTTGATGGCTTCCACCCCTATAATATGGGGCGTCTTTTTACCGGTGATCCCTTCCATCAGGCCTGCACGCCCTATGGAATCATCGAACTCATGGACCGGCATGGCATAAAAATTGAGGGGAAAAATGTCGTCATCGTGGGACGAAGCAACATCGTGGGCAAACCACTGGCGATGATGCTTCTTACGAGACATGCCACAGTCACAGTGTGTCATACCCGAACAAAAAATCTTTCCGAAGTGACCCGGAGGGCCGAAATTCTTGTTGCCGCCGCGGGGAGCGTCGAGATGATCAAAGGAGAGATGGTTCGTGACGGCGCCGTGGTCATTGATGTCGGCATCAATCGACGTGAGGACGGAACGCTCGTGGGGGATGTCGCCTTCTCAGAGGTCGTTGACAAGACTTCCTATATAACACCGGTTCCCGGCGGCGTCGGACCAATGACGAGGGCTATGCTGCTGACCAATACGTATAATGCGGCAACACGGCTTTCATCCGCTCAATAGACGGGATTCAGATTTGTCGCTTACCTCACGTCGTTACGACTATTACACGGAGAAGGTCTTCATGAAAAGAGTGCGACAGGTGCGTACACAAATCCAAAGTGAACGGTGCTCCGCACACTCCATCACAAAAATGCGTAATTTCTAAAAGCCGAATCGTCGTAACGTATATGCAGAAACATAACGGGGAATTGCTATAGAAACGTGGTCATTGTCGTAGAAGCGGCTATACGGTCGCATTGAACAGAGCCGCATGGCAATGCGAGGAGATACTGCGGATATGGGCCGTCATTTCGATGTCGTTGTCGGAATACCGTCGTATAATGAATCGGAAACAATCGGGTATGTCGTTGAAATGGCGGGGAGGGGGCTTTCCGAGTACTTTCCCGACTCGACGTGCATTATCATCAACTGTGATAATAACAGTCCCGATGATACGAAAGATGCGTTTCTGTCGGCATCGGTTCCGCCGGGGATCGAAAAAGAATACATATCAACCCCCGATGGAATTACCGGCAAGGGTAACAATTTTTTCAATCTCTTCCGGTTCTGTATCGATGTGAACGCTCATGTCATTATCGTTGTTGACGCCGACCTCCGTTCAATTACTCCTGAATGGATCAGATATCTCGGATATCCCATCAAGGAAGGGTACGATCTGGTCACGCCTCTCTACTCGAGGCACCAGTTTGACGGAACCATCACCAATCACCTCTGTTACCCCCTTCTCTTTTCGCTGACCGGGCTCAATGTGCGTCAGCCTATCGGTGGTGATTTCGCATTTTCATTGCGTTTATGTTCGCATTGGCTTAATCAGCCGTGGAATGACATGGTGAGACAATACGGGATCGACATCTTTATGTCGCTCAATGCCCTGTTCGGTGATTTTGCTGTATGCCAGGCGGGACTCGGGACGAAGGTTCATAATGCAAGCAGTCCCAAGCTGGGCAGTATGTTCGAGGAGGTCGTGTACACCCTCTTTTCGACGTTGATCCGCTATCGCAATACATGGCTTGATGCATGGCTCGAAACAAATGCAGATACTTACTGGCGGGACGATGTGAAACAACCGCCGCATTACGGCATGGAGCGACTCAAGGAGACTCAGTGGCTTGACGTGGACATCTTGAAGCTGAAGCAGGACTGTCGACGGGAGTACAACGAATACGGTGGTTTGGTAAAGAAGCATCTGAGTTCCTATGCTTATCGAAAAATCGACCATATGTTTCTGGTGGATAATTACGATGTGGACATCATGCTCTGGTCGCAGATCGTTTACGGTCTCCTCTATCGCTTTGACGGGGCGTCCGAGGAAGAAAAAAAGGAAATCATCAATGTTCTGAAACCCCTCTATTTTGCCCGAAGTCTGACCTTTGATTACGAAACATGGCGTTACAGCGTCGCTTTTGCCGAGGAAGAGGTTCAGAACCAGGCACTGGCGTTCCTGTCGCAAAAGCCTTATATCTTCGGTCTTTATCTTGGGGCGGGGAAATGTTCGTTCCCGGAAAGTAATCCGGAATAGGGATGGCGGTGCATCAGGTGGGAGGGTATAATACCCCCCCCACTTTTGTTATTACGTATCATTGATGGTACCGGCATTATAGGAAATCGTCGCACCATTATTGCCGGTAGAACATCGTGCCGAAGAGTCTTTTACTGAGTCCCGTCAGATCAGCCCATTTCAGCGGTCCGGCCCGGTCGGTGGGAAAGCCGGTGGCATGCCGTGCCGTGCGGGCAAGCACGAACTCAAGTCCCCTGCCGACGCAGGCGCCGTTAATCGCGGCCACCGTCGGCATCTTCAATTTACTGGTTCGTTTAAAGGAATCGTGAAAGATATTCAATGCATCCATGGTATCGTCCCATGTGTTCAACCGTTCGATGACTTTCAGGTTGGCTCCGGCAAAAAAGTTAGTCGGTTTTCCTGAAATGAAAACAACCCCGATGAGGGTATCGTCTTGTTCCCGTTCGTCCGGGACGTCACGGAAACTCATGAGGGCCCTTTCGGTCCATGTATTCATGGCCTCCTCGATAACTTTAAAAATGACGATGCCGACACTCTCACGCTTTTCCAGCCGAAAGGTCTTTTCGTTGCTCATGACGATTCCTCCTCAAATCTGAACTGACCCATGACAGAGTGAGTAGTACATGAACCAGGGCGCTTCAAGAAAATGTGGGGACGGCTGTGGAACATCGCACGTGCCGGCATTGTTACATGCCGATGATCATTGCTTTAAGCTTGACACATACCCTGTTTTTGTCTATGGTGAATCGCTGTAATCAATAGCTACAAGACGGGTGTGACTGTCCTAAAATTATCGGTATTGAAAGGAGAGTGGGTGAATGGGAAAGAAAATACTATCATGTTTGATTGTGCTGATGGCCTTCGTTCTTGTAACCAGCGTATCTGCAAAAGAGAAGGTCTACATCAACGGTATCGATGCCAATTTTCCTCCGTTTGCATACGTTGATAAAAATGGCGTTCCCGATGGTTTCGACGTAAAGGCCGTGGACTGGATTGCGAAGGAAATGGGATTCAAGGTAACGCACAAACCCATGGACTGGGACGGCATTATTCCCAGCTTGAAGGCACGCAAGATCGACTTTATCGCCTCGGGCATGAGTGTAACGGATAAGAGAAAGCAGGAAGTGAACTTTACCGTTCCTTACTGGGTTATCACACAGGTGCTGGTGGTACCGAAGGATTCAACGCTGACAGTCGATCAGGTATTTTCAAACGGGAACAAGGTGGGTGTGCAGCGAGGAACGAGTGAGGCGACGTGGATGAAGGAAAACCTGATCCAGAAGGGCAAAAACTTTGTTCTCAGAGAGTATGATTCCTCGCCGCTGTCAGTTGAAGATGTGGTCAACGGCCGCATTATCGCCGCTGCGATGGATGATTCTCCGGCGAAAGATGCCGTACGGAAAAGACCCGTCAAGATCCTCGGTTCGTTCGGTATGCATGACGAAAACTTTGCATATGCCGTTCGGAAACAGGACAAGGAACTTCTCAAGATGTTGAATGAAGGATTGAAGAAGTTAATGGCTGATCCCTATTGGGAGGAATTGAAAAAGACGTACAAACCATAATACGGGATTCTTTCAAGTCATGAAGGGTGCGACCGGAAGGCATCAGGTACCATACCTGATGCCTTCCAAGTTTCTATGCCCGTCACGGGAAAACATGTGGTTGATATGATGGAGAGTGTTGCTGCAATCAAGGAGGCCCTCCCCTATCTGCTCCACGGATCGGTGGTAACGATGGGACTTGTCTGCGGGGCCATGATCCTCGGTTTGACGCTCGGCATTTTTCTTGCCGTCGGACAGGTATATGGAGGTGCCGTTCTTCGGTCGGTCATTGGTGTGTATGTATGGTTTTTCCGCGGGGTTCCCCTCCTCGTTCTTCTGTTTCTTTTTTATTTCGGCCTTTTTTCGTTGTTGAACATTAACCTGTCGGCATTCACCGTTGCTGCTATTGTGCTGGGTCTCATCAGCTCCGCTTACCAGTCGCAGATTTTTCGCGGGGCAATAGTGTCACTGCCGGAGGGTCAGTTCAAGGCCGCCCGGGCTCTCGGCATGAGTGACCGTAAATCGATTTTTTACATCATTTTACCGCAGGCCTTGCGATTATCCATTCCCGCCTGGTCAAATGAATATTCAATTGTTCTGAAAGATTCAGCCGTTGCGTATGCTCTGGGGGTCATGGAGATCATGGCCCGGGCCCACTTTGTTGCCTCCCGGACCTATGAGCATTTTCCGCTCTACTTTACTGCGGGGGGCATCTTCCTGGTTTTAACCTATCTGGGCACCAAGGGACTGGGGATCCTTGAAAAAAAGGTCAGCATTCCCGGGTATACGAGATAAGAGGGATTGATGAAAATGATTCGGAATTCCGTCCTGAGAGTTGAAGGGATGACAAAACGATACGGACAGAAAGAGGTTCTCAAAAATGCCTCACTTACTGTCAACGAGGGCGAGCTGAAAATTCTCATCGGACCCTCTGGAGGGGGGAAAAGTACACTGCTTCAGTGTATTAATTTTCTTGTAACGCCGGATGCGGGTCGGGTGTGGTTGAAAGGGGAAGAAATCATCAGGACCCATAAACGTGCCTTGTATGCTTATCGCCAGAAGGTCGGAATGATATTTCAGGACTTTAATCTGTTTGATCACCTGACGGCGCTGAACAATGTTACAATCGGACTGGTCCGCGTCAGGGGGATGCATAAACAGGAAGCACTCGACAAGGCGGTGTACGAACTCGAACGGGTCGGCCTGAAGGACCACATCTATAAATATCCCGCCCAGCTCTCGGGGGGGCAGAAACAGCGGGTATCCATCGCCCGTGCTCTGGCAATGGATCCGGAAGTCATGCTGATCGACGAACCGACTTCCGCTCTCGATCCCGAGCTGATTTCGGAAGTTCTGGCCGTCATCGAAAATTTGAGGGCGAACGGTATGACCATGGTGATGTCGACACATCATATGGGGTTTGCCCGGGAAGTGGCCGATGAAATTGTCTTTCTCGAGGACGGCTGTATTCTTGAGACGGGAACGCCTGATAAGATTTTCCTGCGGGCTGAATGTGAACGGACAAGAGCGTTTTGCTCTAAAATTCTCGAATTGTATGGTAACGCCTGATTCATGGAAGAACTGTTTTTCATACAGCATGACGTCATCCCGGCACTGTGGCGGGGACTGCTCGTCAGCATCCGGTTGATTGTTCCATCTGCGATCTGCGGATTAATAATCGGTGTTTTTATCGGTGTTTCCCGCGTATTCGGCGGCACTGTCATCAAAACATGTGCAAATATCTATGTCGCACTCTTCCGGGGCTTCCCTCTCGTGGTACAACTCTTCATCTGGTATTTCGGACTCCCCCATATCGGTATCTATATGAGCCCGTTCCTTGCGTCCGTTTTTGGTTTTTCCCTCTGCAGCGGCGCGTATCATTCGGAATACGTTCGGGGAGCCCTTCTCTCAATCAAGCAGGGGCAGTTGCTGGCGGCCCGGTCGCTCGGCTTTTCAAAGATGAAGATGATCATCTCGGTTGTGCTTCCTCAGGCATTCAGGCGGGCTCTTCCCGGCTGCGGCAATGAAATTATTTATCTTATCAAATACTCCTCGCTGGCCTATATGATTACGTGCATCGAACTGACGGGAGAAGGGAAAATCATCGCATCTGAGACGTTCAAGTATACGGAAATATTTTTTATTGTAGGTATTGTATACCTCCTTTTGACATCGGTGGCGAGCTGGCTGCTCCACCGGATTGAGAATAATCTCCGCCTTCCCGGGTTCGATCACTATGCGCTGTGACCGGATTATGATATAAACTAAAACAATTCAAGGATATAAACATCAGCACACATGAGCTCCTATTCTCCTATGAATGATGATATCATCCAATCTCTGGTGAATGTCGTCGGAAGCGACTGCATCATTCAGGATCTGGAGAAGCGTGAGCCTTTCGGGCAGGATGCCGGTGAGGATGTGCGCACGCCCGACCTCGTGGTGGAGCCGACCCGTTCGGAGCAGATTCAGGAAGTGATGCGTCTGGCCGACCGGTTTCACTTTCCCGTTACGCCGCGGGGGCTCGGCACGGGTCTTGCGGGAGGGGCGGTTCCGCTTTTCGGAGGTGTGTTGCTGTCGCTTGCCGGTATGAATCGAATCCTTGCGGTTGACCGGAAGAATTTGATCGCCGTTGTCGAACCCGGTGTTGTTACCATCGATTTAAAACAGGCGGTCATGGCGGAAGGCCTTTTTTACCCCCCCGATCCCGCAAGTCTTGATACATGTTCGATCGGAGGCAACGCGGCGACAAACGCGGGGGGTCCTGCCTGCGTCAAGTATGGAACGACGAGAGACTTCATTCTCGGCCTTGAGGCGGTTCTGCCGTCCGGAGAAAAGATTAACGCCGGCGTGCAGACCCGAAAGGGAGTTGTCGGTTATGACCTGCTGCATCTCCTTGTCGGTTCCGAAGGTACCCTGGGCATCATAACCAAGCTTATCCTGAGGCTTCTTCCCCTTCCCCCGGCTATCATGACGCTGGTTGCATTTTTCCCGCACCTGAGCACCGCCATGGATGCGGTCATCCGAATTTTGACTGGTGGCCATGTTCCGTGTGCCATCGAATTTCTCGACCATAAATGTCTTGAGTTGGTGGGAGATCTCCTGCCGTTCGACAATGCCCGGAGCGCCGGTGCGTTCCTTCTGATCGAGACGGACGGCATTCAGGGTGTGGTGGAACGGGAAATCGAAGAGATCGGAACCCTCTGCGTGGAATGCGGCGCTGCCGATGTCATGCTGGCTCCTGACTCCCGGAAGCGGCGTCGCATGTGGGAAATCAGACGAGAGGTCGCCCTGCGGATCGAGCAGGCCTCGCCCGTGTATGTTCCTGAAGACGTGGTCGTGCCCATGGGGCGGATTGCCGACTTCGTGGCATGTCTGCCCGAATTTGAGAGACAGTACGGAATGAAGATATACTCGTTCGGTCATGCCGGCGACGGTAATATCCATCTGAATATTACGGCGGATGATCCTGCTCGGAGGAAAATGATCGACAGGGGAATAGAGGCAGTGTTGATCCGCGTGCTTTCCATGGGTGGTACAATTTCAGGGGAACATGGAATCGGCATGGCCAAAAAGCGGTTTCTATCCCTGGAACTCGCTCCCGAGAACATTCGCCTGCAGCGGGAAATCAAAAAGATCTTCGATCCGAAAGGGCTTCTCAACCCCGGGAAGATCTTCGACATTGATTCGTAGAAATACCGATCCGCCATACCTTCTTGCAGTTGAATCTGTCCTTTTACCGACTCCGGCCGGCTTGCCCGACCGCGATTATCGGTTGCCATTTCCGGCAAAGTCTTGTACTTATGAGGTCATGAACTTAACCGCTGACGGAGACAGTGCAAAGACATATAAGGGGAAGGCGCTTATTGCCGATCCGATTTACCAGTATATCTGGTTTACCGTTCCCTCCTCCGATATTCCGGAAGAAACGACGGAGCAGGATCTCATCGATTCTCCCTGGATGCAGCGGATGAGGCGAATCTATCAGCTTCAAAGCGCACGATGGGTGTATCCTGCTGCAGAGCATACACGATTTCAACACTCCCTGGGAACCATGCACATGGCAGGTGATTTCGGACGGTATCTCTATCCGAGCCTTCGAGCAATCTTTCCGGATATCCCGTCGATAAACTATGTCGAGGAACTTCTGAGAATCGGGGGGCTCCTTCACGATGTCGGACATGGACCATACGGACATTTTTTTGATGACAACTTTCTCGACCGGTACGGAATGACCCATGAGGTTCTGGGACAGCATATCATTCGAAAGAAACTGGGAAGGATCATCAAGGGAATACGACGAAGTCCTACCGGCCCGTTTGAAGCGGGGGAATCTCTCGACCCGCGGTCGGTCGCTTTTCTCATCCGGAAGCCTGGTGAGCGAGGTGACGGCAAGCACCCCGGATGGCTTCGCTCCCTCCAGCAGCTTTTCTCAGGAATATACACCGTCGACAATCTGGATTATGTTCAACGCGATGCTTACATGACGGGCTTTTCCATCGATATTGTCGATATCAAACGCCTGTGTTTCTACACGTTTTTTACCAGCGACGGCCTTACCCTTCATCAGGCCGGGACATCCGCCCTCAGCCGGTTCCTGAATGCCCGATTGAACCTCTATACGAATGTTTACTATCATCGAACGACACGGGCCCTTGATCTTCACCTTCAGGAGATATTCAGGGATACGATGAATCTTATCATTCCCGCCGATCCTGTTGAAAACCTGGGAAGGTATCTCCACGTGGACGAATGGAGCCTCTACAGCATAATTCAGACATGGCTCACGGGAAACGATGAGCGGAAAAAGAACCTGGCCCGGGAATGGGAAAAAATATATTTGCGGCGGGTTAAATGGAAAATGTCCTATTCGACCGAGCTTTCCGTGGATCAGATTCAGCGGGGAGTCAGTTTTTCGGATGCCCGTGATTACGAACGGCAGATACGGAAAAATCTGCCCCGGTCACTCCGAACCATGCAATTTAAAGTCGATCTTGCAACGCAGGATCCACGACCGATCAATCCCATGGTGGAAGGTAACAAGAAAATAACCGTATTCAATCCGTCAACGGAATCCACATCATGGGAACCGTTGCGTGATCTCTATCGTTTTATCCCCGCCCGGGTTGTTCATTTCAGGGTGTTTTCTTTAAATCATAATCATGATAAGGAATTGGTCCGTGCATCCGAAAAGGTGCTCTGTTCATTGGATGATGCGGTAACGACGAATGTGTGACGGTGATGACGCCCCTCGTTCAGCCACCGGGGGAACCTCCGTCTGCTCTGATTCCATCCCGCTCTACGTTCGGAGATATGCAGGCATATTGTAACACATGCGGAACTGAGACGACCGGCTGAAGGATCATCGAATTGAACAGCGAGTGCATTCCCCGTTGCTTGCGACGGGTTTGGCAATCGGAGATTCACCGCAACGTGTTGCGGGGACCTTCAATTATTGTATGGAGACGAAGATCGTGACAAATACCGAAACGACTGATATTGCTCTGTTTGTCAGAACATCGCGGCAAGACATTGTCAGCTGGGACCGGCGGAAAATTGTGGATGCCCTGGTCCTTGAGACAAATGTGGATATTGAAACGGCTCGCGAAATCAGCAAAGAGGTGGAGAAACAGATCGTTGCATCGGGGATCAGTTTGCTGACGGCACCGCTCATCAGAGAGCTGGTCAATGCAAAACTGATCGAGCGGGGACTTGAAACGGCTACGAAGATGCATGCCCGGCTCGGCTTTCCCCTCTATGATGTGGGACAGTTGCTGCTCTATCACAATAAGGAGAACGCCCATGTCCCCCATAGTCCGGAAGGGACGAATCTGACTCTCGCCGAAGGAATAAAAAAGGAATATGCCATTCTCAATGTTTTCTCTCCGGAGGTCGGGTATGCCCATATGGCAGGGGATCTACATCTTCATGATCTGGGATATATCGATCGTGCTTATTCTTCATGCCAGACCCTTGAATATATCAAAAAATTCGGACTGCGGTTTCCCAATTCCCTCACCTCGGCCGCTCCGGCACGACATGCCGAAACATTGATTGCACATATGGTCAGGTTTGCGGCGGCCCTTCAAGGAAATTTCTCTGGAGCGATTGTCTGGGATGCCGTCAACCTCTTCTTTGCCCCCTACTGTGAAGGCATGAATGACAGCGAAATCATCCAGTGCGCCCAGATGCTGATCTACGAATTTGCCCAGCAGGCCGTGGCCCGGGGCGGGCAGACCATTTATACCGACATGAACTTTTACTGGGAAGTGCCGAAACATTTCGAAGATGTTCCCGCCATCGGTCCCGGCGGCACCTTAACCGGAAAAACATACGGTGAGTACCTGACTGAATCGCAGCGATTCGTCCGGGCTGTTTTCACCGTTTTCAAGGAAGGTGATTCGACGGGAAAACCGTTTGTCTTTCCGCGGCCGATCGTTCATATTACCAAGAGGTTTTTCCAGACGCCGGGACATGAAGATTTTCTCCTTCAAATCTGTGATGTCGCGGGTGACAAGGGGAATACCTATTTTGTCTTCGATCGGGGTCCCATGGTCAGCATATCGGAATGCGGCCGCCTGAACTTTACGTCGGACGGCGAGGCGGTCGACGATGCCCGGACACCGTGGAGAATGAGGTATGCGGCGATCCAGAACGTTACGATCAACCTTCCCCGACTGGGATACAAAGCCCAGGGGGATGACCCGGCCCTGTATTCACTGATAACGGATATCATGGAACTGTCAGCTCAGGCACATGAGCAGAAACGATGCTTTATAGAACGGCTTTTGTCATATGGTGAGGGAGGGCCCCTCTCCCTCCTGACCATGGATTATGACGGAACATCCTATCTCAGAATGAACCGTGCATCATATCTGGTCGGCATGGTAGGCCTGAATGAGCTTGTAAGGATTCATACCGGTGCCCACCTCCACGAATCGGCGGATGCCCGGGATCTCGGGCTTCGCATTATCCGGTTCATGAAGGAAACGGCGGCTCAATTATCATCGCGCCTGGGAATGAAATTCATTCTGGTACAGTCCCCCGCGGAGAGTACGGCGTATCGATTCGCCCGGCTGGATCTGAAACATTTCTCACCACAGGCGGGTCATTTTGTAAGGGGCGATATTTCGGAGGGTGAAGTATATTACACAAATTCAACACTTCTCGATGTTTCATCATCTACCGATCCATCGGATAAAGTAGCAATTGAAGGGGCCTTTCATCCCCTTATCGACGGCGGTGCGGTAACGCATATATGGCTTGGTGCGGCCCACCCGCCGGAAGCTTCGCTCACACAATTCATCATGCAGGTTTTTAAAGGTACGACCAGTCGGCGGTTGACATTCTCGCCTGACTTTACGACATGTTCGGTCTGCAGGCGAACAGCCCGGGGACTCTTCGACCATTGTCCCTTCTGTCAATCAGATGAAGTGGAAGGGATATCGAAAATCACGGGATATTTTTCCAGAATATCGAGCTGGAATAAAGGTAAGCGTGCTGAATTGCGAGACCGCAGACGAAACGGTGAGTTTCTCAAATAAGCATTTTCACGCGGTTGTGAATGGATGGGGGTAATCCGTTCCATGACTGCGTTTCTCTCATGTTTCCGCCATGTAACGTTTCTCATGCAGTTTTCCTGTTCAAACCGGGGCTGTCCGTGCCGTTAACCTGTTGTGCCCCCTGACGTGTTACCTCCATCTCCTGATACACCGGCACACCAACATATGAGTATAACAGAACCGCTACAGGTCATTTCCTGAGTCATGACGTTTTGATGGGGGGATGGGTGCGGTTCATTGTCATTTTCAAGTTGAACGTCAAACGCTTCAAGATCTCTGTTTATCAAGGAATTAATTCCACGCTGATTCTTGACATGGGGGAAGTCGATTCTTATATTATCGACAAACAGATGCGCAGGTGACAATGCACGATATTGAAGATATCATACTACGAACATTTAAAGAGAGCTGCCACCTCAAAGAGGTTTTTGTCAACGAAAATGTCATCAGGATAGTCAAGATCGTTGATGTTATTACCGATGCCCTCAAAGAAGGAAAAAAAATATTGCTTTTCGGAAACGGCGGCAGCGCCGCAGACGCACAACATCTGGCAGCCGAATTTATTAACAGATTTATCATTGAGAGACCGCCGTTGCCGGCTATTGCTCTCAGTACGGATACGTCGGTAATTACGAGCATCAGTAATGATTATGACTATTCAGACGTCTTTG
Source organism: Deltaproteobacteria bacterium (assembly GCA_011056835.1). Taxonomy (GTDB): domain Bacteria; phylum Desulfobacterota; class Syntrophia; order Syntrophales; family UBA6807; genus DSDU01. The sequence continues at coordinate 17,120 of DSDU01000169.1, read as the reverse complement.
CCAAGCAGATTCGGGCATTGGGACACCCCGGGGATATCGCATGGGGGATTACAACCAGCGGTTCATCTACCAATGTTATCAGGGCATTCGAAGCAGCAAAGAAGCTCGGGATGATTACCGTGGCGCTCACCGGGAAGGATGGGGGGAGCGCGGAGAAGGTTGCCGATTATATCCTGAATGTTTCCTCGAACAGTGTTCCGAGAATTCAGGAGGTGCATATTACCGTCGGTCACGTCATCTGTCAGATGATTGATTACAAACTCTTTCAGAAACCGGGCGAATAATCGGACACATCATCTGTCGGTATTGAAATAATGCCTGACAGTCATGCGGAGGGAAGATCCGGTAAGAATTGTGCTTGTTCGAAAACTATCAGGAAGGGTAATTCAGGTGTCATGACGAAAAGACTTACAAAGAAGGACAAAGAAGAAAAAATAGAAATCAGTCCTGAATCCGTTGAGATGGCGGCAGGTGCGGAATCGGAGGAAACGACGCGGCACGATCTTGAAAAAGAACTTGAAAAGACAACAAAAGAAGCCGCCGAGAATTATGACAAATATCTCCGCGCCGCAGCGGAACTTGAAAATTATAGAAAACGAGCTGCCCGCGATAAAGCGGATGCGATTAACTTCGGCAATGAAACCCTGATGAGAGATTTACTGCCGATTATCGATAGTCTCGAAAGGGCGCTTGAACACACCTCCAGTTCGAATGATTTTGATTCATTCGTTGAAGGTTTGAAATTGATATATGATAAATTGCTGAGAACGCTTGAGAAAAACGGAGTTGAAAGGATCGACGCTGCGGGGAAAGATTTTGATCCGAATTTTCACGAGGCGGTGTTGCAGGTCGAAAGTGTCGAACTCGATGACAATAAAGTTGTCGAAACGTATGAAAACGGCTATTTGCTGAATGGACGATTGCTGCGGCCCGTCAAGGTATCCGTGTCAAAACATATAGCGAATGAACGAGAGATACAATAGTATAGATTGCAAGGAGGTTTAATACATCATGGGAAAAATCATAGGGATTGACTTGGGAACGACAAATTCCTGCGTTGCCGTCATGGAAGGAGGTGACCCGGTTGTTATAACGAATCAGGAGGGAAGCCGAACGACACCATCGGTCGTTGCTTTTACGGAGAGCGGAGAACGGATTGTGGGGCAGGCGGCTAAGCGGCAGGCTGTGACGAATTCCGAAAATACCGTTTATGCCATAAAGCGACTGATCGGAAGGAAATTTTCCTCAAAAGAAGTCCAATATGACACTACCATCAGTCCTTTTAAGATAACTGAAGCATCAAACGGCGATGCCCAGGTAACCGTTCGGGGGAAGAATTACAGCGCTCCCGAAATATCTTCCATGGTTCTGGTAAAGATGAAGCAGACGGCGGAGGATTATCTCGGAGAAAAAGTGACCGATGCCGTTATTACAGTCCCCGCTTATTTTAACGATTCACAGCGACAGGCAACCAAAGATGCCGGAAAAATTGCAGGGCTGAATGTTCTGAGAATTATCAACGAGCCGACGGCGGCGTCGCTTGCCTATGGTCTCGATAAAAAGAAAGACGAAAAAATAGCCGTCTTCGATCTGGGTGGGGGGACCTTTGACATATCGATCCTCGAGCTGGGAGACGGCGTTTTTGAGGTCAAATCGACCAATGGCGACACTCACTTGGGGGGAGAGGATTTCGATCAGAAGCTGATTGACTATATTGCCGATGAATTTAAAAAAGATCAGGGGATTGATTTACGGAATGACAAAATGGCTCTCCAGCGGATAAAGGAAGCGGCGGAAAAGGCAAAGATGGAACTTTCTACGTCAATGGAGACTGATATCAACCTTCCCTTCATAACAGCCGACGCATCCGGACCGAAACATTTAAACATGAAGCTGACCCGGGCGAAACTTGAAATGCTCGTGGAGCCACTCATCGACAGGCTGGTGCAACCCTGCAAAACCGCCATGAAAGACGCGGGAATCGCTGCCAACAATATCGATGAGGTGATCCTGGTTGGTGGAATGACCCGAATGCCTCGCGTACAGCAGAAGGTGAAGGAAATTTTTGGAAAGGAACCCCATCGGGGGGTTAATCCCGATGAAGTGGTTGCTGTGGGAGCGGCCATCCAGGCCGGAGTATTGGCCGGTGACGTCAAAGATGTTCTCCTTCTTGACGTAACTCCTCTGTCACTGGGGATCGAAACGTTGGGCGGCGTCATGACCAAGCTGATTGAAAAGAACACAACCATCCCGACAAAGAAAAGTCAGATTTTTTCGACGGCGGCGGACAACCAGCCCGCTGTGAGCATCCATGTGCTTCAGGGAGAACGCCCCATGGCACAGGATAACAGGACGCTGGGTCGCTTCGAACTGGTGGGCATTCCACCGGCACCGAGAGGATTGCCCCAGATCGAAGTTGCGTTTGATATTGACGCCAACGGTATTGTTCATGTGTCCGCCAAGGATCTGGGAACTGGTAAGGAACAGAGTATCAAGATTACGTCCTCGAGCGGACTGTCGGACGAAGAAATAAACCGACTGGTCAAAGAGGCGGAATCCCACGCCGACGAAGACAGAAAGAAGCGGGACCTGATCGAGGCCCGCAATCAGGCGGATTCTCTTATTTACAGTGTTGAGAAAAATATGAAGGAAATGGCGGACAAGATCGATGCCGGCGACAAGTCACGAATAGAAGACGCCATTCAGAAGCTGAAAAAGGCGATGGAGGGAGATGATCTGAGCACTATACAGGCTGCACAGGAAGAATTAACCCAGGCATCCCATAAGCTGGCTGAAGCCATGTATGCCAAAGCTGCATCACAGCAGGAGGCGACGGGTGCAGGTGCCTCTGCGGGCGCGCAATCTCAGGCGGGAGGAACGGCATCAGACGACGACGTTGTTGATGCTGATTTCGAAGAGGTGAAATAGGAGGGAATCTGAATCACATAAACATGCGGGACGGAACCGCTGACTGATAAAGTAAAATGCCTGGGGATTATACTCGTTGATTTCCGGGCATTTTTATGTCAGCTTATGACGGGCTGTTTCCCAAACGATAATTCATTTGAGCGGGTCAACATGGAGCTTTGGGGGAATAAATCTCAGCGAAGCGAAAGATCGGCAATTCCGACGGGCTGAGCCTGAAGGGTGAGTTGTGGAATTGCGTGAAGCAAGCTGTAGATTCATCAAAGAGTGGAATGGACCCGGTGAAAATGCATTTGAACAACAACCCGATGACAACTGAATTTCCACGGGGGAAATGTAATGATAGCCATGGTCAATCGAAGAAACAACGATGTCTGGATTTTCATACTGATAATTATGTTCATGGGATTTTACCCGGATCAGTGTCTCTCGTTTCAGCGGGTGCAGTCACAGCCTCTTGAAACCGGGAAAGACCATTCACGGGATGCCTGTTCCGTGATGATGTTGCATGACCGGGACTATTTTTCTTCATTGATCCGTGCCCTCGACGGCGCTCAGCGGGAGATCGTCATGTCTTTTTTCTACTTTAAAACAAATGGATACAAAGACAACTACCCTGACATAGTGCTTGATCATCTCATACGGGCATCAAAGCGGGGCGTGTCGGTGCGCATTCTTTTGGAAAGAGGAAAGGATGCTTCCTCGAAGGTCGACAGGCATAACAGGGAAACTGCCGCTCGATTGAGAGGAGCCGGGATAATTGTTGCCTTCGATTCCCCCCGTATCACCAATCACACGAAGGTGATCGTGATCGACGGCCGCTCTGTTCTGCTGGGGAGTCACAATCTCACAGCCTCCGCCTTGAAGTATAATAACGAACTTTCAGTTTTAATCGAGTCACCGGTGGTGGCGCGGGAGATTATACGTTATATAGATTCATTATTCCCCTGATGTGATGGATGCGAATGATGAGACGGGGAAAATCGGGAGAGGCATGAGTAAGATGATACGAGGTACAAGACTTTTATTGTTTGCCGCGGCGCTGGTCTTCGTAACGGTGAACTGCGCCGGGATCAGGACCTTGATTACGGGAGAGCCTCATCTCCGACTTGATGAGGTCCCCCGGGAGGTTCGGGATATCTATTCAAACGCTGAAAAATCATTCGAAAATCGTGAGCTTGAAAAAGCTTTTGCACAGTATGGACAGATTATTGATTACATCTCTCAGGGTCCCGTGGTGCTCTGGTCGCATACTCGAAGGGGAGAAATTCTTGCATTGAAAGGTGATTATGAAGGTTCCGTCAGGGAATTACGCATGGTGAAACAGCGTTTTGATGATGATCCCTTCTATGCGGAAGCCCAGTATCATCTTGCCCGTTCGTATTCGGCCCTCGGTCAGTATTCCCAGTCAAAGAAAATTGCCGAAGTCCTTTTACATCAGAAACTCTCGTCAAATCGTCGTATCGGCCTTCTGACGCTTCTGGGTGATATCCTTCTCACGGAAAACAGGCCGTACGATGCATTTCTCAGATACATGGAAGCGCTGAAAGAAAAGCCCGACAAGGCAATGGCTGAGCAGATCAAGTCCAGCGTTGAAGATATTGTTTCACGTCGTTTATCTCTTGAGGAGCAGACCGCCGCATGGGATTCATATGGAAGCGGCTATCCCGTGGGTTACATTCTTTACGCACTGATGCAATCGTATTACGCGACGGGAGACGTGGTGAACACAAAAAAATATCTCAAAGAGTACATGACACGGTTCAAAGACCACCCGAATTATGATGATGCCCGTGCGCTGCAGGATCGGTTTTCGGCAATGGAAGTAGTCGACCGTTATGCTCTCGGCTGTATCCTGCCCCTGAGCGGACAATTTGCCCATTTTGGAAGCATGGCACTTGATTCGGTTGCCCTTGCCGCCGGCGTGTTTGATCCTTTGCCCGGTCCTCTCAGGATCATCGTGGAAGACTCAAGAAGTGATCCCGAGACGGCACGTGAAAGGGTTGTCACATTATTTTCAGAACATAAGGTCATTGGAATCATCGGACCAATGGGAAGCATGGTAGCTACGGAAGCCGCCCGGGAAGCCCAGAAATTAGGGGTTCCCATTATGACGATGACGCAACTGGATGAGATCACCACAATCGGCGACTATGTTTTCCGCAATTTTCTGACAGCTAAAATGCAGATTAAAACGCTGGTTCGATATGCCGTCGAGAATCTCGGCATGAAAAGCTTTGCCATCCTCTATCCGGAAGATAGTTACGGTGTAAGAATGATGAATCTCTTTTGGGACGAGGTAATCGCTGCGGGGGGAGAGATACGGGGTGCAGAGGGATACGATAAGAAAAAAACAGACTTCAGCGATGAAATCAAATTATTAACAGGTTCAGCCTTCAATGATGATGGCGATCGAAAGGAAGTGCCGCAGCCCGTTATTGATTTTGATGCCCTGTTTATTCCCGATTCATATGCCCGGGTGTCGATGATAGCCCCTCAACTGGCATTTTATGATGTCACGGGCATTCAACTGCTCGGAACAAATGCGTTGAATTCTCCCGATCTGATGAAGGGAGAGAATGAGTATCTTTACGGGACTATTTTTGTCGACGGTTTTTTCCTGAATAGTTATTATCCCGCCGTGAGGAATTTTGTCGATCGATTTTATGTTGCATACGGCAGAGAGCCGACGGATGTGGATGCCTTGGTCTATGATGCCGCCCGTGTAATGGTAACCTGCATGACGGATTCCCGCATTGAGGTCCGAAACGATCTGAAAGAGGCACTCGAGCAGTTGAGGAATTATCCGGGAGTAACGGGGATGACATCATTTACTGATGGAGATGCGGAAAAATCGCTTTCCGTTCTCATGATACGGAATAACGATATCATCCAGGTCAAATAGGGATCGGTCAGATGAGGCTATGGATACGTCCGAATTGTCTGTTTCACGATCAAAGTGCCGCTTACAGGGTGCCTGGCCGGTGCTGAGATCAACGTTTATGGCTTCATCAGGTTCCGTAGCAGTAAGACCATATGAATTCATAACGATGACGACGTGTGACGGTTTGTTATGATGAACTGAGAGACTGCCTTATGAATTTTCTTCTTACAAATGACGACGGTATCCATGCACGGGGATTGCGTGCATTGCACGCGACCCTGTCGGACATTGCCGACTGCCTTGTTGTGGCGCCTGAGAGAGAACAGAGTGCCGTTGGTCATGCAATCACGCTTACCCGTCCGTTGATGGTACGACAGGTGCGGGAGAATGATACTTTTTCCGGATTTGCCGTTACCGGCACACCGGCGGACTGTGTGAAAATCGGCATCAAGGAACTTTCCGCCGTTCCGGTCGACCTCGTCGTCTCCGGTATCAATCTCGGTCCGAACGTGGGAATCGACGTGATTTATTCGGGAACGGTTTCGGCGGCGACGGAAGCGGCTATCCTTGGGGTCCCATCAATGGCCGTATCGCTGGACACACGAAAACACGATGCTGATTTTTCATTTGCTGCCCGGTTTGCCGGGAAAATTGCAGAATTTGTTATTAATAACAGAGGGATGCTTGCAGGTATCCCATTGAATATTAATGTCCCGGCATTGCCCGAGGCCGAAATCAACGGCGTTGCCGTAACAAAACAGGGTCGGGCGCAGTTGGTTGAAATTTTCGAAAAGCGAGAGGATCCGAGACGAAATACCTATTACTGGCTGGCTGGTGAGACGTTTATCCCGGACAGAAGCGAGACCATGGATTCCGACACTCATGCCCTTAAAAACGGTATGGTAACAATTACGCCCATTCACTACGATTTGACCCGGTACGATGTTTTGCCCGCGTTAAGAGTATCGGTTCAGGAGCTGTTCAGCGGATCATAAGAACAGGTATTGTTGTATTCCGGATCACGTATGACGTTGTGCTTCCAAGAATCAATTCCCTGAGTCTGCTTCGTCCGTACGCACCCATGACAAGGAGGTCGACGGGAGCTTCGGTGGTATGTTTCAATATTTCTTCTTCATCCTTTCCCTTCCTGATCGTTGTGACAGCGCCCGGCTTATGTGATGAAAGAAGCGCATCGATTCGTGTTTGTATCTCAATGGCATGATTATCGTCTTTGACGACGGACACGATTGAAAGGGGCAGGTTCGTTGTACGGGAAAGCATGATCGCATAATGAAGAGCATTGTCCGATACAGGGCTGCCGTCGTAGGCCAGTCCAAGGCGGGTTATCTCGCGAAATCGGAGAGGCGTGATCAGGACGGGTTTGCCTGACTTGCGAACGACCGCTTCCGATGTTGAACCGAGAAGCCCGCCCCTTGTCAGGGGAAAGTGCTCGCCCCGTTGAGCGATAATAATCCAGTCGACCTCTTTCCCGATCTCGATAATTGTTTCATCGATGAGACCCGTTACTTTTCTCAGATCAGGCCGGATACCCTCCTTCTCGCACTGTTTCCGGAATTCTTCGAGTATGGAGTTTCCCCGCTGCTCCAGTCCCGATTCGATGAGGGGCGTAAATTCCTGATACGGTGACAGGTCGAACAGCCCCGGCATGGTGTGAAAGAGTGGCCCCCGGATGATTTTGATGTCAACAACATAGAGACCGATAATATGTGCCTTGAGCATCTTTGCCAGATAGATGCCGTAGGCAAGAGCTGTCGCGCTGTAATCGGATCCGTCTGTGGAAATAAGGATGCGATCGATCATAGCCGGCCCTCCGTAGTGATTTTTGCAAAGTGCCGCACGCAGCCGCATAGTCATTCAGATATCGGGTGTCGGTACAACCGCTCAGGAAATGCGGCGGCATTATACGACGTTCTGTGCCGCCGATTCATCAACTCCCGTCGGAATCAGGCACATGAAACGAAAAATCGTATCACCGGCATTTGTGAGACAATGTTTTTCATCTGGCGGGATATAGATAGTATCTCCTTCTGCAATGGTTGTCTGATCGCCGGCTCCGTCGGTCACAACAGCCCGTCCCTGTAAGACAAAGACTTCGTGTTCCCACGGGTGAACGTGATAGGGGCTCGACTTTCCGGGATCAATATCAAATATTCTCATAATGAACGTCGGCGCACCTGCATTTTCACCGATAACGACCCTCTTTTTCACACCGTCCATCAGTTCAACCGCTTCAATGTCCTGAAAGTGACGAACAATCATAATGAGGCTCCTTTTTGGTTGCTGATGTGAAAAGTTATCCTATTTTGGGATACATGTCGAGAAAAAACAGGCATTGTGGCTTGGAGGCAGTAAAGTGGGATCGGAACGCCGTTGTAACTCTGGTGCCGGGCATGACCCTGTGTGCCCGTAAAGAATCATTCGGGGGTAACGGTTCATTGCCGCTACCCCCGAGAGCAGTACCACATGTCCTGAGGTCTACTGTCTGGACAGTATACGACAGGCAATTCCCTTGAGATTGGGGGTTCCGTATTCTTTTCCGAGTTTCACCGATGACGTGAGCATGTTGAGATTTGATCGGTCCCAGTCATACTGGTTCTGCGGATTTCCTTCCGGATACCACCATCCGTGGGAAGCATTGATGACTCGGGGATCGATACTGTCGGTGATATATGCCACCTGAGTAATCTTGCCGGTCTTGGTCTCTATGACGACCTCTTCACCGTCGGTGATTCCATGACGTGCCGCTGTTTCCGGATGGATTTCCACCTTCGGATGGGGCCTTAGTTTTCTAAGTTTTTCCAGCCATCGGTACGATGAATGGAGATAATAGCGGCTCTTTGAACTTGTCAAAACGAAAGGAAATTCCGGGTCATTTTCCTCAGGGAGTGTTGTAAAATCGGGGAGCGGTTTCAATTTAAATTTTTCCGCCGTGCTGAGCATCAATTCCACTTTCCCGGTGGGGGTCCCGAATCCTTTTTCTTCATAAAGCTTGAATCGATCCGGCCCCTTCAGATATCCTTTTTCCACGAATTCACTGTAGGTCAGCCCGGCGGGTTTTACCACATCCTCGAGGAATTGTTCATAATCATCATGCCACAGGTCGGGATCGCTGACACGCTTGCCCAGTTCGTTCATTATTTTCATATCAGGCCAGCATTCCGGCGGCGGCTCAACGATTTTTGGACGAGCCAGGATAAATCCATGACCGATACCGTAATGTCCGATATCGTTCATTTCGAACTGGCTTGCCACGGGGAGTATGATATCCGCCATGGCCGCCGTTGGTGTCATGAAGAGATCGGCCACCGCGATGAAGTCCAGTTTCATGAATGCTTCATAGGTCTGGCGGCTGTCTGCGTAGGATAACATTCCATTGGAACACATGGCATAAAACCCTTTGATCGGATAGGGGACCTCTTCAAGGACAGCCTTCTTGAAGTATGAGGGGGCAATCGTCATCAGTCGCGGTATCACGCGATGATATGCACTGATCATTTCCTTTCGTTTATCAGGGATAAGATCGGCGCGGACAAAGGGTCCAAGGCCCATGATTTTAGGATCATAGGCCGCTACATTGCCTCCGGGAACAGCGAGATTTCCTGTGATCGCCATGAGACATATCAATGCCCTCGTTGCATCAAACGTGTTGTTCGTATGTTCAATGGGATTTCCCCACTGAATGACCGCCGGCTTCGAGGCCGCATAGTAACGGGCCGTTTCTCTGATCAGCTCGGCGGGAATCCATGTGACCTCCGACATCTTTTCGGGGGTATATTGTTTTACGTGCTCCTTCAGTTCTTCAAACCCGTAAGTCCACCTTTCAACGAAGTCTTTGTCATAGAGTGATTCTTCGATAATGACATTGAGAAAAGCGAGCGCCAGTGCGTGATCCGTTCCCGGTCGTATCTGAAGCCACTTTTTTGACTTATCGACCAGATCGATCTTTCGCGGATCTATGACCACCACGTCCGTGCCCTGCTTGATCTGTTCGAGAAGGAGGCTGCAGATTTCTCCTTCTTCATTGGTTGATGTAATGTTGCTTGCCCAAAGGATGACCAGCTTGCTTTTATGATGAAAGTCTGCCACGGGATAAAACCCGCAGGTGTGAAGGCCCGTTATTTCCCGTGGTGCATGACATACGTCCTGAGAAGCAATGACATTGGGGGACCCGAAAATGTTTGCCAGACGAATCAGGACAAAATGTTCAAGGCCCTTCGGCATGCCCACGCCGAAGGCGACGCTTTTCGCCCCATGCTCTTCTTTAATACGATTCAGGTTATCAGCGGTAAATTGGAGCGCCTCTTCCCATGAAATGCGTTCCCATTTTCCTTCTCCCCGCTTTCCCGTTCGCCTCAAGGGGTATCTGAGCCGGTCGGGGTGAGTGAGGCGGTCCGCCGACACCACCCCTTTGGGACAGATATATCCCTTGCTGAAATAGCCGTCGGGATCTCCCTTGATCTTGACGATTTTCCCCTCTTTGACGCCGACAAGAAGCGCACAGCCTCCATGGTCCATTCGCGCGCAGTGGGTTTTTATCCATCGAATATCATCTCCCATTAATAATTACCTCCTCTGTTCTCCTCCATAGGTACTACCGATGAAATCAGTATTATTTTGTATATAAGATTCGCAAGCTCATGAACGAAAGAAGTCCTGTGATAGAAATGGACAACTCTATGACTCGTCATGAGCAATCACGAGTCTATTGAGTGTTAAACTGTGTCAAAGATCAATTTATGCCGGCAGGTTACAGTGGTTTTTCCTCCGGCAGTTCCTCTCCCAGCGCCAGACGGCAGATATCGGTGATCATTAAATTATTCAGGCCGGCGGCTTTTGCCTTTTCACCGAGCGTCCTGTAACACATGGGGCACAGAAATACCATTGCTTCCGCTCCGCTGTCCTTTGCATCCTGTACATTCTTGTCACGGAACGGTTCGAAGTTTTTCCCTCTTGGAAAGAGTTTCAGGTTCGGTCCCGCCAGTTCGACACCGCAGCAGATTGCATTGATGCCGTCATGCTGTCGCGCCACGCGTTCCACACCGATGAGTTCAAAAATCTCGTCCAGCAGATAGTCCTTTTCCGGCGTTAAACGGGATGCGCAGGGCCGCTGGTAGGCAACCTTCATGTTGAGCTTTGTTATTCTGTCCTGATGCTCTTTGAGGTAATCCCGCAGGTATTCAAAAATCGGTACGGGCCTGAAGGGGAGTTCAATTCCGTATTCGGGAGCCATTCCCTTGAGGAGGCAATAACAATCGTCATGAATAAAGATGATTTCTTTGGCTCCCGAAGATGCCAGGTTATCTACCAGAGCCTGCAGGCGATCGCGAGCAATGGATTCATCGCCCATATGCGTAAACAGGACATTGCAGAAATAATGCCGGCCTTTCAGGATGGTAAGACCCTCGAATAATTGTCCATGGAGAGCCCAGGGCATACTTCCTTCCATAACACAAAGAGACATGACTTTACCTTCCGGCGTCACGGGCCTCGGTTCACCGTCCGCGGCAAATCGTTTTGCCATTTTTGCTTTCAGCTCCGGATCGGTAAAATCACCAAGCTCCTCAAGCTTTTGGATGATTAAATCAAATGGGCGAGCTTCAGTGGGACAATATTCATTACAGGCAATACAGGTGACGCAATCATACAGCCAATCGGATTTTTCTCCCTCAACCAGCTTTTGAAATGCTTCCGCCCCGCTTTCTTTATCAAAGTCAAGATAATAACATCGTGCGAGACATTCTCCGCAAAAATCACATTTTTCCTCGTGAAACATTTTAACCTCCCGGTAATGAACGGTCATTTGACTTATGAAGCCGTTTCAACGGCCATTACTGCTGTTGTCGGGTCTGATGGATCCAACTCCCGCTTACAGCTCCTCTTCCAAAACGCATTGCCATTACGACAACAGACGGCGAGAATTACGATGAAGGATGCGCACTGCTTCGTTCTGTCGTGCGGGATGTGAGATGATTTGCGGGTGCGTGACGTCCGCTGTAAAATGATATGAAATACGGTGGTAATCACGTGAAGGCTTATTCATCGTATCATGAGCTATACGGCTCATCGTCTTGGATGGAACAACCCTTTTTACATCCTTCTCGATACTGATCCTTGTTCTTCAATTTATGGTATGCAATCTGAGACGACAAGGAAACTTCCCCTCGATCATGGTGAGGGAAAGTTTCCCGTGACGGCATTACCGCTGATAATGTCTCCAATCACTGCCTCTTGTGCTTACGCTTCCGTTTTCGGGTCAAAGCGGCGCCGGGCAGGGAGCTTCTTGAATTTTAGCGAAGCTTTTATAACATCGATGATCTGCTCAGGTTTCATATATTGAGTGTTGATTACCAGATCATAATTGACGGCATCATCGATATCAACTTGAAAGTATTTTCTCACAAATGCCTTGCGATCAGATTCTTCTTTGTAAATGTATTTTTTCGCCTTTTCCTGTGAGATGTTTTGTTCCTTGGAGATGTTCTGGACCCTTATGTCGAAGGGAGCAACAAATCTCACCCTCAGTGTTTCCTCGGGGGGCAGTAACATGTTGGCCCCTCTTCCCAGGATAACCGCGCTGCCGTGCTCATGTATGGTTCCGATAACATTTGTCAGGTGGTGCACATATTCATCGCCCCAGAACCACCGACTTGTCTTCAGAAATTGAATCCAGTTTTCGAGGATGCTTCGTTCCTTCTCGTCCAGGGACTTGACGACTCTCTCACTCATGTTGGCGCTTTTGGCGACTTCATGGATTATTTCTCGATCAAAGAGATCGATTTTTAATTCTCCTGCAATCTTCTTGGCCAGCACGTGACCTTCGCTGCCAGGCTCTCGCGAAATCGTTATAACCGGTCCCGTTGATTCCTGCTTTTTCTTTCTTCGGTCAGTAGCCTGTTGCCACTTACGCGCCTGTTCATCAATCATGCGTTCTATAGTCATTGTGCCTCCTCACTCTTTTATTTTCCCGTGGGTTTCCATAAAAAGAATCCATAATATCCGCTGTTGTCATAGTATCATGCCTGATTATACGTGGGCAACCTATTAGTATAATCTTCAAGGATTTGTCAATACTAAAGGGCAAAAAAGTGTCATCGGCACAGTAGATTTCTTATAATGATACTATGGACCCGAATAGCGGACGGTCCGAGGGTCCGTTCATTGGCGGACCCTGTCACGAACGGCAAACCACACCCTGAGAAGACGGACCGCGATGACAGCCACGAGCAAGCGGGGTACCCAGAGCCAGAACGGACTGATGCCCAGAGGAAGAAAGAGAGACGGATCCTCGATCATCGAGTGATTGATGCCGATTGACAGGTGAAGCTCTTCCAGTTCATTTTTTGTCAAATTTTCGTTTCTTGTTTCTTCCACAATGACCGCTCCGCCATAGGTCAACCCGAACATTACCGCCGTCATCCACAGGATTCCCACCTTACGACTGAGACCCATGGCCCTCAGAAGTGGTGACATCCATCTGATAATCGAGTTGATCCATCCGAAGGATTTCATGATTTCCAGCAGTGTCATGATAAACATGATAATAAAAAAAATTTTCACAATGAGATTGAGGGTGATAATACTCCATTCTTTCATCATGGTTATAAATGACTGGGTGTGGACGGATGTTTCCGTAAAAACGGTTTCGGCGTGCTGGGGTATGTCGAGAAACAGGCCGACAGTCATTACCGTAATCGTGGCGACGACCAGCCTGAAGATCGTTGCTTTTATCGGATGGAGACCTGACTTTCCCTGGATTGCTCCTTCCTGTACGAGATTGTGAGCGATAAGGAGAAAAATGGCAATGAGGGTCATTTGATCCCGGGTGAATGGGAGGACCGCCATCGATGCCACCCCGCCGTATATTCCGGTCAATACGCCGATTATGAGCGGGAGTGCTGCCATGGCGGGGAGATTCAGGACGTTCATGACCGGCTGTATGACGCCGTGAGCATTTTCTATCAGGCCACTCCAGGCGAGAATGGACGTGGCGAGCGAAATCGGGATAATGATCTTCATCATCCAGATGTAACCATCCCGCCCTTTCTTCATCCCGGTCGTCAGAGCGTGTCGTAATTGCCTGATTTTCTCTTTGTTTTTCATGGATCGGTCTATATCAGAATTACGAGATGAATCGCAAACGGAAAGATAACATTTTGCCGTGGTGCCGATCCGAATTAGCTGGGGCGTGGATAAATTCCGGTTGCCTTGACAATCATGAAAAGACCCAATAGTGCAAGGAGGGAATAAATGATTCGCTTATATCCTTCTTCTTTGACTTTTGCATAGAAAAACGAACCGACGTATGTTCCGATAATGAGAAATGGTAATGACACGAGGAAGAATCTGACGACCGTCCAGGTGGTAACACCGCTGACTGCATGAGATATGACGACAAGCATGCCGGAGAATAAAAAGAATCCCTGCAAGGTCGCCTTAATGCTATCCTTGGTCCAGGGTTGAAGTGATGTGTAGACGATTACGGGAGGTCCTGTCGCGGTGATTGCCCCTCCCAGGCATCCACCGATAAATCCGAATACAGGCCCCCACCGTTCGCTGATCGTTCGATGCGGCGGCTTCAGAAAAAGGCTGTACAATGAGAAAAGTATAAGGATGAGGCCGACGATGAGCTGGATGATGCCCGTATCCATCTTCTTGAGAAAAAGAACACCGAGCGGTATTCCGGCAACAGCGCCGATGAGGAGAGGGAGCACCTTGTTCAGCTCGATGAACGTCCATAACTGAATGATGAGAATTATCGTCAGCACCATTCCATAGAGGGCAACAAGGGGAATAACCGTCTTTATGTTGATGAAAATCGCCAGGAGCGGCAGGGAGAGCAGAACGGAGCCGAATCCTGAAAGACCTTGTATGAATCCCGCCATGAAAGCGATTAATGATATGATCGGAAATAATTCCATTATGATGCAATCACTGTGTTTATAATTGACAACGGTTTTTCTGCAGAGCCATCGGTGACTGAACGCCGAGTAAAAAGAATTGGAGTGCGCAATTCGAAAACCGGATATGCACAAACGACTGATGGGTGTTCCTCCTCGGCTTTTCGCTATGACCCGGTGAATTTCGTCCTTTGAGGCATGACCGTATCGTGTCGATAGTTTCCGGCCTGGTGCCCAGACGAATGTTCATTCAAACCATCGTCCTGACGCTTTGAGGGGAGCCATCACGTTCCCCTCAAATGGTTTATAAGATGGATATTGTTCAGTAATCAAGGTTAAGCGGACGACGGCAATTCCAACCGCCTGAACCCGAGGGTGAATCTTTGGATTGCCTGAAGCAAACCATGAATCTCTCAAAAAACGGAATAGCCCTCGAGAAAATGAACTCAGGCACCAGGCAGTTATGATTACGGGTTCTTATCTTTTGCCGGCGGCAGGAGGCCCTTGCTGCGAAGTTTCTCCCTTTTCTTCCGGCGTCTTCTTCTTCGGTCGATTTCTTTTTTTCGTTCATGTTTCTTGTGTTTTGCCATAGACACTCCTGTTTGCATTTGTTGTAATGAACAGTGGATTCGTCGGAATCACCAGCGATTTATATACCTTATTGATGCGTGTTGTCAAAGCATTATTGACTTTTTTCTGGCATGCCGAATGATGTGCGCGGTTGAAAAAATGTTGAAGATGACGTAAGGGTAATAACATATTGAAAAGTGTAGGGTATGTTGAATCCAGATGTACGTCGGTTCCTAGTGGGGGATCAATGATGTTGTTTACGGCAGTCAGGGAATGAATCAGGCACAGTCGGCTCATATCCTCCAGGTTCGGACGGTCGAACAACTCCTCAATCGTTCGACCGCACGTGTTTCGGACTTGACCTGTTCACTTGTTATGTTCATTAACGGTGAACACTTCGAATTGTCGGCGCTTACTGTCGTAACAGGAGATTTCAGGGATGTATGATCTGATTATTATCGGAGGTGGACCGGCGGGATCTTCCGCCGGGAGAGAGGCGGGGAAAAGGGGATTAAAAGCGTTGTTGCTCGAAAAAGAACAGTTTCCCCGACACAAGCCCTGCGGGGGAGCTCTCTCCGAGCTGGCCCTGTCGTATCTCGATTTTGACGTGCCCGACTCGATCAGGGAAAGAGAGATATTTGGCGTCAGATTGCGCTATAAGAATTCGGTGATTGAAAGATACAGGGATACTCGAATCGCCACAATGGTTTCGAGAAGTACCTTTGATCACTATGCGCTGGAGAAGGGAAGGGAAACGGGAATAGAGATCTCGACGGGGGAAAAAGTTCAAGACGTCAGAACGAAGACTGATTGCATAGAAGTCCATACGAACGAGGGGTGCTATCGTGCCAGGTATGGTATTATTGCGGAAGGTTCTCAGGGACGGTTGAAGGAATCAGTCAGAACGCGAGACCGGAAGCATGAGTATGGTATCTGTCTCGTCGCTGATATTGAAGAACAGACGGAAGCAATTGATACCCGAATGCACCGGGTCATGGAAGTTCATTTCGATGTCCTGACAATGGGATATGGGTGGATCTTCCCTCATGATACATATTATTCCGTCGGAATCGGAGCATTCGCCCATTGCATATCCGATCCCAGGCGGATCATGAAGAACTTTTTGAAGAAAAACGGCTTTACCGGTACCTATAAACTTCGAGGACATACCATTCCCGCAGGCGGTATTACGAGAACTATTGCCGGATCGCGGGTCCTGCTTGCAGGCGATGCCGCCGGGTTTGTTGATCCGTTCGCCGGAGAAGGCATCGCCTACGCAATCCGATCAGGGCAGATTGCCGCATCGGTCATATCCGATGTGATCCGGACCAATGACGGCGGAGATAAACTCGGGACGTATGAAATGCTGTGTCGTGACGAGTTTGTCAGAAATTTTAGATACGCCTTGATGACGCTGAAAATCGTGAACCGCTTTCCCGGTCTTTTTTTCGGCATCCTGACGAGCAATGGCGACATAGCTGATAAATTTACCGAAATTCCTGCCATGAAGAAACAGTATCTGAGTTATCTCCGGTGGCTTATCCCGAAATTGCCCCGTTATGTACTTTCATCAATGATTTCAAGTCGTCAGCGGTGAGCAAGCCTCTCACAAAATAACGGGCGAAGCTTTAGACCACGGTATTTGTCAACCAGACAAATACTGATGGTTGACAATGTTGCTCAGGGATGCTACAGATGCGGAACTTTGCGTATGGTGATGCCGTTTCATTGCTATGCAGTGTTTTCGGTGTCGGACGCAACAGTGATCGGTGTACCGTTCGGGTACGGTATATGCTTGTGTGAACGCCGCAACGGGCTGACGT
>DSDU01000168.1 GCA_011056835.1 Deltaproteobacteria bacterium | reverse complement strand
CCAGATCTATGAAGGCACCAATGAAATTCAGCGGATGGTCATCGCCCGGAAGCTGATGGGCCAGAGATAGTCACACCACAACACGGGTACCCGAGGCCGGAGCTCTCACGCTCCGGCCTTTTTTATTGGAGCACGGTGCGGGATCGTTCAAAATCCGCCGTTCCCTTTCTTTTGAACGGTCATCATGAAAGAGGAGCAGGCGAAGGGTTCAAGGCCGGAGCAAAGGACGGGTTCTCGTGGTACCGGGAGCAAACCGTCAACATATCAATCAGCGCCATGGAGCCTGTGAGAATCAATGGAGGCGACAAGACAATATTCATGAATGATCTTGCGACGGCAGATCCTTTCTGCTATACAGTTACTGTCAATGCATAATGCCTGTGTAAGCCTGAACCGGAAGAAAACGCACCGCCCCGCGGCACGTTACGGGGCATAATCCTGTGTCATTGTCCGGCTTGCCCTGATAATTCACACCTTCGGGCTGTTACAGGAATAACTCGAAGCAAGCTCCGGAAAGTGAGACCCGAAGAGATCAAATTCATGGACTTGACGCTTAAAAAACTCCCACACTATGAGGGTATTCAGGGACCGCTTCTCCTGGTTATAATGGACGGTATCGGCCTGTACCGTGGAAGCGGCGAGGGGTATCCCGGCAACGCCGTCGACATTGCGCAGCCGCAGAATCTCTGCAACCTCCTGGAAAACGAAAAGATTGTCGCACGGCTCAAGGCACACGGCACGGCAGTCGGTATGCCCTCAGATGACGATCAAGGGAACAGCGAAGTCGGCCACAATGCCTTCGGAGCCGGCCGCATCTTCTCCCAGGGAGCCAGTCTCGTGGAGAATGCCATAGAAAGCGGCAGAATCTTTGAATCCGACATATGGAAGAAACTTATTCGGAACGCCCTTTCTGAAAAAACGCCGATACACTTTATCGGATTGATTTCTGATGGAAACGTTCACAGCAATATTTCTCACCTTTTCGCGCTGGTGGGAGCCTGCGATCGAAGCGGTGTCGAAGAGGTGTACATTCATGGGCTCATGGACGGTCGAGATGTCCCTCCGCTGAGTGCGCTTCGCTATTTCGGAGAACTCGAGGATTATCTCTGGTCGCTGCGGGTCCAGGCAAGCAGGGTAGGGCTAACCCGTCGATATTATATAGCATCAGGCGGCGGACGAATGGTGACGACCATGGACCGATACGAAGCCGACTGGAGCATTGTCGAACGGGGATACAACGCCCACGTTCTCGGCGAAGGCCCCAGATACCCCGACAGCCTTACCGCCATCAGGAAACTCAGAGAAATACAGAAAGTCGACGACCAATATATTCAACATTGGGTTGTTCATGATCCTGACAATCCGGCCGACCCTCTTGCCCGTATCCATGACGGTCACGGCGTTGTTCTCTTCAATTACCGGGGCGACCGGGCGCTGGAAATCAGCAGGGCCTTTGTGGAAGATGACTTTACGGGATTTGAGCGCTCCGTCCGGCCCCGGGTCATTTATGCGGGCATGCTCGAGTACGATTCGGACACCCATCTGCCGCCGAACTATCTCGTATCACCGCCGGCGATCAATCGGACCGTATCGGAATACCTCGCCGCGAACAGGGTAACCCAGTACGCCCTGAGCGAGACCCAGAAATTCGGCCATGTCACCTATTTCTGGAATGGCAATGACTCGGCAAAGTTCGATGAATCCCTTGAAGACTGGGAAGAAATCGAATCGGATCATGTGCCGTTCGATCAGGCGCCGAGGATGAAGGCGCGGGAAATAGCCGACAGGGCGATTGAAGCCCTTCAATCAGGCAGATATAAATTTCTCCGGCTGAACTTTGCAAACGGAGACATGGTGGGACACACGGGATCGCTTCACGCAGCGGTTGACGCCGTGAAGGCCGTTGACGAGGCTATCGGCAGCCTCATCTCAGCAATTGACGAATGCGGCGGCACCATCGTCATCACCGCCGATCACGGCAACTGTGAACAGATGATCGAAGTCGATAAAAAAACCGGCAAACCAGTTCAGGGAGCCGGCGGCGAATTCAAGCCGATGACCAGCCATACACTTAATCCCGTTCCCTTTATCATCCGCGGACCCGACACGGAACGATATGAAATCAATCAGAATGTCACGGAACCGGGCCTTGCAAACGTAGCCGCCACGATTCTTATGCTTCTCGGTTACGAGAAACCCGACGATTATCTCGATTCGATAATAACAATTAACCTTTAATAGATTCCCAGCTCACAGCCACCGGCCAGGGTCTGCCCCAGTTCCCGGCACCGGTCGAGAATTTCGTCGGTTACTTCCCCTTTTGCAATAACCGCCTGGTAGACCCGTTTCAGCGGATACCCCCGGGCAATCCGGTCGACACTGTTCTCTGCCCCCGTTCCGTCATTGCCGGCACTGATAAATATGACATAGGGCTTCTTAAAAATCTTACCCTGTGCAGGGTAAAAGGTGCGATCGAAGAAATCCTTCATTGCCCCCGACATATAGCCGAAGTTTTCAGGCGTGCCGATGGCGATTCCGTCACAGGCCAGGAGGTCCTCAAGGGTTGCTTCGAAAGCCCGCTTCATCGTCAACTCGGTATTTTCAAAGCCGGCGGCTCCTTCCGCAACCGCCCTGGCCATTTTTTCAGTATTTCCCGTCTGTGAATGATACACTACCAATATCTTCGCCATAACTCATATCGTCTGTAGATTCTCACGTGGGAATCCGCTTAATAAATTCTCTCAGGACATTATTGAATGCCACGGCGTTTTCCTGCATGACGAAATGGCCCGCTCCTTCAATCACCGCCAGTTCGGCTCCGGGAATCTGCTCTACCATGTACCGGGAGAGTGCGGGAGGCGTCATCTTATCGTCCTCTCCGCAGATCAGAAGGGTCGGTACGGTTATCTTCTGTATGTCTTCCGTGATATCAAGCCGGTCACAGGAAAGAAAATCCCCGTATATCGTTTCCGGCCGGACCTTCATCATACCGTCAATGAGCGGTTGCATGAATCGTTCGCGGTTCTCCTTCGTCACCGAAAATTTGGCAATGAAGCCCAGGGTTGCAGCGGGATCATTCCGTATACCATTGAGGATCGCCTCGTTAACGGGCATGGTAACGCCACCGCCCACGGGAATGATTCCTGAGAGCATCTCTCCATATTTAATGGCAAAGGTAAGGCTGATGGCGGCGCCGAGAGAATGACCGGTGAGAACGGGCTTCTTCAAGGCAAGAGCTTCGATGATGTTCCTCACCCATTCAACATACTTGTCCACCTCCTGTTCACCGGCGCCTTCGGACCGGCCATGACCGGGAAGATCGACGCCGACCGTATTGAAATCTCCTTCCAGTGCGCCGAATTGATGGTTCCACAGCGTGTGGTCGCAGCCGGAGCCATGAATAAGGACGATACTTCTCCGGTCATCACTCAGACCATCATCATTCACTCGGTACGCAATTTTTACTCCGTTTATCTCCTGAAAACCGATCATACCAACCTCCACTTGTGAGAAAAGGTCATGCCTTCTTTCTTTTTTCGAGTTCCTCCATGCGGAGCTCCTTGCGTAGGATCTTGCCGACGGTGCTCTTGGGAAGTTCTTCACGAAATTCTATTTCCGAGGGCAGTTTATAGGTGGCGAGCTTCGTTTTGCAGAACTCTATCATCTCCTCCTGCGTGGCTGTTTCGCCCGCCTTGAGCACCACGAAAACCTTGACGTTCTCGCCCCGCTTCGGATCGGGGATTCCGATGGCGCAGGCTTCCTGAACCTTGGGGTGCTCGTAGAATATTTCATCAATGTCCCGGGGGTAGATATTGAATCCGCCGGAAATGATCATATCTTTCTTCCGGTCGACGATATAGAAATACCCGTCGTCGTCCATCGTGGCGATATCCCCGGTGAAACACCAGCCGTCGCGAAGGGTGTTCGCTGTCTCCTCCGGTTTGTTCCAGTATCCCTTCATGACTTGCGGGCCCCGCACGATGAGCTCCCCCGGCTGTCCCACCGGCAAATCGGTGACTCCCTGATCAAGATCAACGATGCGTGCCTCCGTATCCGAAACGGGAACACCGACACTGCCGACCTTTCGAGCACCTCCGGCAAAGGGATTGATGTGAGTGACCGGCGTCGTTTCCGTCATGCCGAAACCTTCGACGATGACGGCGCCCGTCTTTGCTTCAAATTCATTGATGACCTCAACCGGGAGCGGTGCGCTTCCGGAAAAGCACCCCTTGAGGCAGGTTAAATCGGTCTTTTTCAGGTCTGGATGATTGAGCATGCCGATGTACATGGTCGGGACCAGCGGGGCGAATGTCGGCCTGAATTTTCGTATCGCTTCCAGCAACTGCTCCGGCTGGGGCCGCGGAATCAGAACATCTGCCCACCCCATGTAAACCCCGAAATTCATCGCCGTCGTCATTCCGAAAGAGTGAAAGAACGGCAACGCCCCCAGAATGATCTCCTCTCCTTTTCTAAAACGGGGAAACCATGCTTCCGCCTGCTGACACTGCCTGCTCAAATTGGCATGGGTAAGCATGACACCCTTTGAAACACCGGTGGTCCCGCCCGTATACTGATAGGTAGCCACGTCATCCATGGCAATCGTCACCGACGGCGGCGCGGGATCGTACCGGGCGATGCAGTCTTTCCATTTATAGACATCAGGCGCGGATTTCACATCGGCGGCCATCTTTTTCTTCTTCGCCACCAGAGGAAAGAGCAGATTTTTCGGAAAGGGAAGATAATCGCCGATGGATGTATAAATGATCTGCCTGATCAGCGTTTTCGGCCTGAGGGCAATCATTCGATTGGCGAGAAGATCGAGCGTAATCAGGACTTTTGACCTGGAATCATTGAACTGATGCTCCAGCTCTCTGTCGGAATAGAGGGGATTATTCAGGACAACGATGCCCCCCAGTCTCAACACTGCATAATAGGCGACGACACAGGGAATCAGATTGGGCAGCAGTATGGCGACGGCATCACCTTTGGTAACTCCAAGCGCCGCAAGGCAGGAAGCCATGCGATCGACCATTTCATCCAATTCGGTGAAGTTCATTCTATATCCCTGAAAGATCAATGCCGTATTACGGGGAAATTGTTGCACTGTCCGCCTCAGGACATGTGGCATCGTGATGTCCTCATAATCAATATGCTCCGCAACTCCCGGTTCATAGGACCGCAGCCACGGTTTGGTGTGATATACCGATTCTCCCGCCATTCCCATCACCCTTCCTTTCTTCCGTAATGTAAGGTTAGTTTCCCGGTCCGGCCAACGAACGGAATGCGCACATTCCTGAACCACGCCCCGCTTCACGATATTTCAATCACTCCGTTTATCCGCAGACGATCCATGGCCCCACCCACGAATCATGCTGTCAGTTTAAAAGATATCTCATAAAAATGCCATATCAAAAAGCCCCTGACCGATACGGGTTGGTCAGGGGCGTTGCTGATCATAACACCAACATGAACTTACGAACCGGCGCTTTTTCTCTTTTCCAGTTCTTCCTGCCTCAGTTCCTTCCGCAGGATTTTGCCGACATTCGACTTGGGAAGTTCTTCACGAAACTCTATTTCCGAGGGCAGTTTATAGGGAGCCAGCTTCGTTTTGCAGAACTCTATCATCTCCTCCTGCGTGGCTGTTTCGCCCGCTTTGAGCACCACGAAAACCTTGACGTTCTCGCCCCGCTTCGGATCGGGGATTCCGATGGCGCAGGCTTCCTGAACCTTGGGGTGCTCGTAGAATATTTCATCGATGTCCCGGGGGTAGATATTGAATCCGCCGGAAATGATCATATCTTTCTTCCGGTCAACGATATAGAAATACCCGTCGTCGTCCATCGTGGCGATATCCCCGGTGAAACACCAGCCGTTTCTAATGGTATTGGCCGTTTCGTCGGGCATATTCCGATACCCCTTCATCACCTGCGGTCCCTGAATAATGAGTTCTCCCGGTTCTCCCACGGGCATGTCACGTGTCCCCTCCTCGAGATCGACGATGCGGCAGATCGTGTCGGATATGGGAACGCCGATGCTTCCGACCTTGCGGACGCCGCCGCCGAAGGGATTGACGTGAGTGACCGGCGTCGTTTCGGTAAGACCGTACCCCTCAACAATGATGGCGCCCGTCTTTGCTTCAAATTCGTTGATGACCTCGACCGGGAGCGGTGCGCTTCCTGAAAAGGCGCCCTTCATGCAGGTAACGTCCGTTTTCTGCAGGTCGGGATGATTGAGCATGCCGATGTACATGGTCGGGACCAGCGGTGCGAATGTCGGCCTGAACTTCCTGATGGCCTCAAGAAGCGGCTCCGGCTGCGGTCGCGGAATCAATACGTCGGTCCACCCCATGTAAACGGCAAGATTCATGGCGGTGGAGAGGCCGAACACATGAAAAAACGGCAAAGCTCCAAGAACGATTTCATCTCCCCGTTTCAGCACATCATTGGGAAACCATTCATTCAACTGCTGGACCTGCTTGCTGAGATTGCCGTGAGTGAGCTGGACTCCCTTTGATACGCCGGTTGTTCCACCGGTGTATTGATACTGGGCGACGTCATCAAAGGTGATCTTAACCGCCGGAGGGGCGGGGGAATGAGCGGCAAGGCAGTCCTTCCATTTATAGACATCAGGCGCGGATTTCACATCGGCGGCCATTTTTTTCTTCTTCGCCACCAGTGGAAAGAGCAGATTTTTCGGGAAGGGCAGATAATCGCCGATCGATGTGTACACGATCTGCCTGATCTGCGTTTTCGGACGAAGGTCTATCATCCGATTTGCCAGGAGATCAAGGCAGACGAGTACCTTTGATCCCGAATCGTTGAATTGATGATCCAGCTCCGTATCGGTGTAGAGGGGATTGTTCATAACAGCAACGGCGCCGAGCTTCAAAATTGCGTAATAGGCGACGACACAGGGGATCAGATTGGGAAGCAGTATGGCGACGGCATCGCCCTTTCGGACACCGAAATCGACGAGGCAGGTAGCAAAACGATCAACCATGTCCTTTAATTCCCGGTACCGTACCGTATACCCCTGAAAAACAAGGGCGGGAGTATTGGGAAACTCAGCGGCGGTGCGGTCGAGAATTTCGGGGAGACAGACCTCCTCGTAATCGATGTGCTCACGAGCGAAGGGGGCATACGATTTCAGCCAGGGTTTTGTCAGATAGGGGGTATCACCGGTCATTCTTCCTCTCCTTTCCGTATAATTGTAACATCAAAAGCACTCTTTCGTTACTATGTAATAGATTTTTATGAAAAACACCATAAAAAAAGCCCCTGACCGCATATAAGGTCAGGGGCTAAACAATCTACATATCATGTGACTCGGTTATTCGGCTGCCGCTTCCTTCGGCGCCTCTTCAGCAGAAGCCGTAGCCTCCTCCAGCCCCATGGCATCCCAGATTATCTCGGCGATATCGAGCGCTTCCATTGTCTCTTCCTTGCCTCGATCCTTGATACCGTCTGCCATCATGGTGAGACAGAAGGGACACCCGACCGCGATGGTGCTCGCATTGGCTGCGATCGCCTGATCCGCCCGCACATCATTGATGCGCTCGCCGATATCTTCTTCCATCCACATCCGCGCACCGCCGGCGCCGCAGCAGAAGCTTTTCGCGTGATTGCTGCTCATCTCTACGAGATTCAAGCCCGGCACGGCTTTCAATGCATTCCGCGGCTGATCGTAGATATCATTGTATCTGCCGAGGAAACATGAATCATGATAGGTAAAGGTTCCCTGGACGGATTGTTTCAACCGGATCTTCCCCTGTGCAATAAGATCCGCCAGGATCTCGGTGTGATGATAAACCTCGAAATTGCCTCCGAAATGGGGGTAATCCTTCTTGATCGCATTGTACCCATGGGGGCACATGGTGATGATCTTCTTCACACCATAGCCGTTCATGACTTCGATATTTGTCTGGGCCATTATCTGATAGAGATACTCATTACCGCCTCTCATGGCGGAATCACCGCAGCATCCCTCCTCCGCTCCGAGGACGCCGAATCTTACACCGGCTTCTTTTAATATTTTTGCAAGGGCGATGGCGACCTTTTTACCTCTGTCGTCAAATGATCCCGAACATCCGACATAGAAAAGATATTCCACGTCGGAATCCTCGGCCAGTGTTTTGACGCCCACTCCGGCAGCCCAATCCTGTCGTAAATGAGCGCCGATACCCCACGGATTGGAGTTATTTTCCATATTTCTATACGTCAACTGCAATTCGGGAGCAAAATCGGCTTCCATCAGGACCTTATATTGTCTCATGCCGATGATCTTCGGTATGTGCTCGATACAAACGGGACAATGCTCCATGCAGTACATGCAGTTGGTGCATGCCCACAGTTCGTGGAGATCAATCACCTCGCCGACCATCATTTTCTCTGGTTCGGGAATAACAGGGTCTTCACCTTCAGCGGCCGCTTTTTTCGCCGCCAGAACAACAGGCGCCCGCTCCAGCCAGTATGTCTTCAGATCCTGAATCACTTTCTTCGGTGAAAGCGGCTTGCCCGTCAGATATGCCGGACAGCCGTCCTGGCATCGCCCGCACCTCGTACAGGCGTCGGAATCAAATATCTGTTTCCACGTGAAATCTTCGAGCTGACCCACACCGAACGACTCGGCATTTTCAAAATCGGCGATCGGCTCGAGATATCCCTTCGGCTTCAGCGAAATCATATACTGGTTCGCCGCCGACGTGATGATATGCAGCAGTCGCGACCACGGAATATAGGCAATCAGACCGAGCGCGATGAACGTGTGGATCCACCACATCCACTTGTGGAGTATCCGCGCCGTATCGTAGCCGACACCGGTCAGCGTCTTCGACAGACCGTAACCCACAAACGACCACGCACCCCATGTGAAACCGTCCACATTGACGTTCACGTGGAGCCGCAATGCCTCAATGATAAATCCGGTAACGATGATAGCTCCGATTCCCACCAGCACGATCGCGTCGTCCGCCCGGTTGTCGGGGGTCCCACGGTAACCGAGACGGTCCGGCTTTTCAATGTACCGGCGGTACATCGCAATAACGATTCCAAGCAAAACGGCCAGTCCGAATATTTCCATAATGAGGGAGAACCAGAGATAAAATGGACCATGAAAAAAGGGCAGTCCGATGTGGAATTGTGTCGCGTCGATGGCGGCGCCCCATATTAAGACAAAAAATCCAAAGAAAATCAACGCATGCATGACGCCGGGATAGACGTCCCGAAATGTTTTAACCTGGAAAAGTCCATTGACAATGAGAGATTTTACCCGTTCTCCCGTATTATCCATTCTATCCTCGGGTTTGCCGAGGGCCTTCCACAGCTGCCACCGCCTGAAAAGACCATAGGCAAATATGGCCAGTGCAACCGCGGTGAAGGCAAATAGAATCAGCTCGTACGGGGCATTCCAGAAAACCTCTCTTCCTTCGTGTCCTACCGTATAAACATGTTGAGCTCCGTGTGCCATAATGCCTCCAAACTCACAAAAATTTTTTATTCACACAGAATGATGTATGCAGAAAAAGTCAGGGGCGGATTGACATCCACCCCCGATTCTTCCTCGTTTTGTTACAGTATCTTCTTTGCTGCCGCCGTCAGTTCGGGAACAACCTTGAAGAGATCGTCGACAATGCCGTAATCCGCCCGGGCGAAAATCGGGGCTTCAGGATCTTTGTTGATCGCCACGATGTATTTCGATGAACTCATACCGGCGAGATGCTGAATCGCTCCGGAGATACCGCAGGCGATATACAGATTGGGGGACACGACCTTGCCGGTCTGTCCGACCTGATCCGACTGGGGTCTCCAGCCGGCATCCACTGCCGCTCTCGAAGCGCCGACGGTGCCGCCGAGGAGACCTGCCAGTTCCTCAAGCACGCTGTATCCCTCGGGACCTTTCATGCCTCGGCCGCCCGATACGATGACATCGGCTTCCGTCAGGTCGATCTTGCCGCTCGCATCCTTCTGGACTTCCAGAACTTTTGTTTTCAGCGCGCCGGCGTCAAGGCCCGCGTCGAATTTCACGACTTCGCCGGCCTTCGCATTTTCCACGGCGGGGAATACATTGGGCCGCAGTGACGCCATCTGGGGAGTTCCTGAAACGACAATGTCTCCGAAGGTCTTACCGGAATACATGGGCCGTGTCGCCAGAAGCTTGCCGCCTTCTATTTTTATATCCGTACAGTCTGAAGCCATCCCCGTGGCGAGCTTGCCCACCAGCCGTGATGAAAGATCTTTCCCCTGAACCGATGCGCCCAGTAACAGGATCGCGGGATCGTTTTCCTTGACAACCTTTGCAACGGCCGCCGCATGGGCGTCGGTCGTATAGGGTTCCAATGCGGCATCATCCGCCACGAATACTTTATCGACGCCGTACTTCGCCAGTTCAGCGGCCATGGCTTCCACACCGGATCCCAAGAGAACTGCGCATACTTCATCGCCCAGCTCATCAGCGAGCTTTCTGGCGGTACTGGCAATCTCGAAACTTATTTTTCGAAGGGCTCCATCCCTCTGTTCTGCTACTATCCATACACCTTTTGCCATTGTTTTTTTCCTCCATTCTTCCTCAAGTTAAATAACCTTGGCTTCTTCTCTGAGAAGTCTGATCACCTCAGCAGCCTTGGCAGCCGGATCATCCCCTTGGATGATCTTTCCAGGAGGTCTGGCAGGAGGCGGTGACATTTTTGCTACCGTTGATTTCTGCTCGACAGTCAGACCGAGATCGGCGGCTTTCTTCACCTCGACCGGTTTCTTTTTGGCTTTCATGATACCGGGCAGCGATGCATAGCGGGGCTCATTCAAACCCTTCTGTGCCGTAATGACACAGGGGAGGGACGTTTCGATGAGAAGCTGGGCGCCTTCGATCGGCTTAATCGCTTTTGCCGTGGAACCTTCTATATCCAGTTTGGTGATAACCGTCACTGAGGGCAGTCCGAGCAGTTCCGCCAGGATTGAACCGACCTGTCCGGAATCGTCGTCAATCGCCCTCATGCCGCAGAAGATAATGTCATGGGGTATACCTTTGATCGCCGCGGCAAGGGCGCTCGCCGTCGCATAAGCATCGGCGTTGTACAATGCGGGATCATCGATATGAATTCCCTTTTCGGCACCCATGGCAAGAGCCGTCCTGACCGTTTCCATCGTTCTGGCGGGTCCGATCGATACGATGGTCACCTCACCACCGAACTTCTCCTTCGTCTTGAGGGCCTCTTCCACACCAAATTCATCATAGGGACTCATGACCCATTTGATTCCCCCTTCTTCAATACCTGATCCGTCCGCTTTTACCTTGATCAAGGCTTCCGTATCGGGGACCTGTTTTACACATGCTACTATGTTCACAATGACCTCCTTTCACAGATGAACGCCCATCCGCCGCTCCATTTCGCTGCGCCGGCCCGCTCATCGTTATAGTTTTTGTATTATTAAAAGGTCATGGCCCCCCGCCACGGGCGGAGGGCCACACACGAATACTACAGTCTGTTGTTTACGATATCATCGACAACTGACGGATCCGCCAGGGTGGTCGTATCGCCGAGATCGCCGAGATCGTTCGCCGCCACCTTCTTCAGAATTCTTCTCATGATCTTGCCGCTCCTGGTCTTGGGAAGACCGTCGGCCCACTGAATCTTTTCCGGCGTCGCGATCGGTCCGATCTCACGTCGTACGTGGGCAACCAGTTCCTTCTTCAGGGCGTCCGTTTTTTCCACACCCGCCTTGAGCGTCACATAGGCATAGATCGACTGGCCCTTCACTTCATGGGGATAGCCGACAACCGCCGCCTCCGCAACGGATGCATGGGCAACGAGGGCGCTCTCCACTTCCGCCGTTCCCATTCGGTGTCCCGACACATTGATGACATCGTCGATACGACCGGTAATCTGGTAGTAACCGTCGGCATCACGTCTCGCACCGTCACCGGCGACATAGTAGCCGGGGAACTGTTCGAAGTATGTTTCCTGGAATCTGGTGGGATCGCCATAGACGCCCCTCATGATACCCGGCCAAGGTTTCTTCATGCAGAGGGCTCCGGAGGCCACCGTTTCATCGATCTCCTTGCCTTCGTCATCGAGCAGCACCGGCCAGACACCGGGGAACGGAACCGTTGCCATACCCGGTTTAATCGCCGTGGCGCCGGGAAGCGGTGTGATCAGGATGCCGCCTGTTTCGGTCTGCCACCATGTATCGACGATGGGACACTCGCCGCGGCCGATCAGGTTGTAGTACCAGTTCCACGCCTCGGGATTGATGGGCTCGCCGACGGTGCCGAGGATTCTCAGTGATGAAATATCCGCCTTCTTGACCCAGTCGTCGCCTTCTTTGGCGATGGCACGGATTGCCGTGGGGGCGGTGTAGAAAATATTTACTTTGTATTTTTCCACGATTTTCCAGAACCGGCTGATATCGGGATAATTGGGCACACCTTCAAACATGACCGATGTGGCGCCGTTGCAGAGGGGACCGTACACGATATAGCTGTGACCGGTTACCCAGCCGATATCGGCGGTGCACCAGTAGATGTCTTCGTCATGATAGTCGAAGATCATCTTGTGCGTATAGGCAACATAGACAAGATAGCCGCCGGTGGTGTGCAGGACACCCTTCGGTTTTCCCGTCGAACCGGAGGTATACAGGGTAAAGAGGGGATCTTCCGCATCCATCCACTCGGGTTCGCAGTCGGCGCCGACTTTTGCCATTTCATCGTGCCACCAGAGATCTCTGCCCTTCTCCCAATCGCATTTGATCTTGTCGCCGACACGCTCGACGACGATAACTTTTTCGATGGAGGGACAGACTTTGACTGCGTCGTCTGCATTCGCCTTCTGGGGCACCGCCTTGGAACCGCGGAAGGTGCCGTCGCACACGAC
Organism: Deltaproteobacteria bacterium; assembly: GCA_011056835.1. Taxonomy (GTDB): domain Bacteria; phylum Desulfobacterota; class Syntrophia; order Syntrophales; family UBA6807; genus DSDU01. The sequence goes on along the minus strand of DSDU01000168.1, from coordinate 23,890 downwards.
GAGCAGCTTGGATGCGCTGTCCTGAATCCGGTCACGAAGGGCATCGGAACTGAAACCGCCGAAAACGATTGTATGGACTGCGCCGATGCGGGTACATGCCAGCATGGCAATGGCCAGTTCGGGAATCATGGGGAGATACAGGCATACCCTGTCGCCCTTCTTGATACCGTTGGCCTTCAGGACATTGGCAAACTTGCAGACTTCTTGGTGCAGCGCCTTATACGTATACGCCTTTTCCTCACCGGGCTCGTTCCCTTCCCACTGGATGGCGACCTTGTCACCCCTTGTCTTCAGATGTTTATCCAGACAGTTATAGGACACATTGAGCTTCCCGCCGTCGAAGTATTTAACGTAGATGGGACCTTTTCTCATATCGAAGTTGTAATCCTCCACTTTGTCCCATTTCTTGAACCATTCCACATACTCATCGGCGATTTCCGCCCAGAATGCCTCGGGCTCTTCGATGGATCGCTTGTAAATCGCTTCGTATGCTTCCTTGCCGCTGATCCAGGCCATCTTTTTAATCCGGTCAGGTACCGGATAGACATCCTTTAGTTGAACCTTCTCTTCTGCCATCTTCTCACTACCTCCATTTCTGCTTTATCACGTTATCTTTAGTGAGACCCACTTGTCTCTTCCTATTCCTATACAAGACACAGATATCCTTTTTTAAATTCGAGCGAGTATAAATTAGCACGGTGCCCATGTCAAGGAAAAAAGTTATCCTGTCCGCCCCGGCGGACCATGCCCTTTCCTGCTCCGCCGGAAGCGCCTTCGGGGCATGAAATGCAGATATCCTTTCGCCCTGACCCCCCGTCCTTCACCGTCTCCATAATTCCTGAGGCGTCAGGCGGCGGCGAATTTCCTTGACATGCCCGGCGCTCATCAATTAAAGTTCAACATTCATTTTCACAGCACAAGGTGTCCGTCACGGCACCAGAGCAAAGGAGATAGATCCATGAGAAAAAAATTCGTCTTTTCCCTGTGCGTCGCCGTGGTTCTTTTCATTGCGGGCCCGGCATGGGCAAAGGACGTCAAAACCATCGCCGTTCTTCCCTTTTCGATTCACAGCTCCGAAAATATCGACTACGTGCGAAACGGCGTCTGGGACATGCTTATATCGAGGCTTGCCGCCGGCGGCCAGACGGCGGTGATCGGCAAGAATGCCGTTATTGAATCAATGAAGCAATCAGGCAAAAAAGACCTGACGGCGGCGGATATGCATGGTATCGGGCAGTCGCTCAATGCCGATTACGTCGTGTGGGGAAGCATCACCAAAATCGGAAACAGCGTCAGCCTGGACGGGAAGCTCTTTGATGTGGGAGCCGCCACATCGCCGGTGGGCATCTTCGAACAGTGCCGGGGACTCGACGAGATCATCCCCAGGATGGATACCTTCGCCGGAAAGATCCAGCATCACCTCCTGGGACATGTTCCCTCCACGTACATTCCTCCCCCGGCGGAGCCCGCGATCGTCCCGGCGCAGACGCAGCCCGCGGGAGGACAGCCGACCGTGTCGGCGGGAGTCCCGGCGGTGGAAGCGTTGAAAACGCCTCAGGGAACCCTGACGGCGGTGATCAATCCCGATTTCATCAACGCCGCACGCCCCCTTGACCGGAAAGACTTCTGGATGACCCAGCGCTATCCCGTGGAATTCAAGGGGATGGATATCGGAGATGTCAACGGAGACGGCACCAACGAAATCGTTGTCATCGACGGAACCGATGTCATGATTTATAAGAAGGAAGGAACGTCGCTGCAACTGCTTCACAAGCGATCGGGCAGGTCCTACGACAACAACATCGCCGTCGATGTGGCTGACGTCAACAACAACGGCATCGACGAAATCATCGTGACCGCCTTTGTGAATAACAGAGTATCATCGTTTGTCCTTGAATTCGACGGGGAGAACTATGTCGCCGTCGCCTCCGGACTTCCATGGTTTCTGCGGGTCATACCGACCGGGGAGGGACCGCTCCTGATCGGACAGACCCGGGGAATCAACAGCGTCTTCGAAAACGCGATCCACGAGATACGATGGAGCGACGGGAAGTATGTCCGGGGGAACCGGATGCCCATCCCGGAGGGTCTCTCCGTGTACGGCCTCACCATCGACAGTGTCGGACTGGGGGGAAAAGACGTGGTCATCGCCCTCGATACCTATGACCGCCTGAAGATCTTCGAAAAAACGGAAAAACCCCTCAGCAGGATCGAAATCCTCGGCGGAAGCGACGAACTGATCTGGAAGAGCGACGAGGTCTTCGGGGGAAGCAGCAACAGCATCGACTTCAGGAAGCCCGGGGGCGCCGGATCGTCAACCTGGTCCGACGAGGAGGGAAAGACCTTTATCAACGTGAGGATCCTCACCTGCGACACCACCGGGGACGGAAAAAAAGAGATCATCATCGTGAAAAATCTGTCCGCCACGGGACGTCTGTTCAGAAACGTCAGCACTTTTACCAAAAGCGAGATCTATAACCTGGAGTTCGACGGCCTCGGATTCGTGCAGAACTGGAAGACCCGTCCCATCCAGGGCTATGTCGCCGATTATCAGTTCAAGGACGTGGATAATGACGGCAACAAGGAGCTGGTGCTCGCCCTCGTGCTGGGCACGGGGATGACCAGGCCCCGGAGCGTCCTGGTGGCCTACGATTTGAAGCTGAATTAAGTACCGACGGTGAAAAAAGGCTTGACATCACCGGGTTACGGTGGTACCAGTATCAAAAATGTAAACGGGGTGGTGTGCTCCGACTATGCTCTATGAAAGAAAGAGCGGCGAAAGGGGGTGACGCGGGGGACGGGAACAGAGGCGCCCCGCCGGCGATCGGTCGATGGCCGGGGGAGGCGAAACGCTTGTACAACGGTTGGAGAGAAAAGCTCCCCGAAACTTGCAGCGGGGAGACATAACACAGTTTAAGCTAAAACACTTTTGGAGGAGAATGATATGAGAAAACTGTTAGTAGCGCTGCTCGCACTGGGCCTCGTGTTTGCCTTTACGGCGCCGGCCTTTGCGGTGGATGCAGACTTCAGCGGGTACTACCGCCTCAGAGGCTTCTGGTACGACAACGAAGCCGCGGCGGATGACAAGATGAATCAGCCCCTGTCGCGAAACAGGGCCTATTACGACCAGCGGCTCAGGATCCAGATGGTCTTCAACGTGGCGGAGGGCCTCTCCGTGACGAGCCGGTTCCATGCCATGGACCGCGTCTGGGGCGACTGGGAGCGCATCAATGTTAGTTCCGGTACCCAGGGTTATGCGCAGGACAACATCTACTGGCACCGGGCCTACATCACCGCCAAGACCGACATCGGTAAATTCGACGTGGGTTACCAGCAGGGCGGCGTGTGGGGAACGATCTTCGGCGATACCGAAGCTGACGGCCGCGCGAGAGTCAAATACACCGGCGTCTTCGGTCCGTGGATCGCCCTGGCCCTCTGGGAAAAGTTCAATGAGAATGACGGAGATCCCAGCACTAGTCACGTGGACGAGGACTACGACGCCTACGCCGTGGCCGGCATCTACAAGTGGGACGGCGGCCAGGCCGGTCTGCTCTTCTACTACCTGATCAACAAAGAGAATCCCAACCAGAAGACGACCAACTGGGTTCCCGTTCCCTACTTCAAGGCCACCTTCGGCCCCCTCTACCTGGAAGGTGAATTCCTTTACTACGGCGGCAAGACCGACGTCGACGTCGGAAAAGATTACGACTGGAAGGGCAAGGCCTGGTACCTCTACGGCAAGTTCAACATGGGACCGGCCTACGTGGGCGCCCAGTATGCCTTCAGAGAGGGCGACGACCCCAAGACGAGGGACATCGAGCTCGGATACCCCGGCAGCGACTACAACCCCTGCGTCCTTCTGTGGAATGACAATACGACGGGTCTCGGCTACGTGACCGGCTACCAGACCGGCACCGGCATCGCCAACGGCTCGCTGGCCCAGATCTTCGCCGGCTTCAGCCCCATGGAAAAGCTGAACCTCCATGCCTCCCTCACCTATGCCTGGGCGGACTACACCGCACGCCGCGTGGATGAAGATATGGGATGGGAGTTCGACCTCGAAGCGACCTACAAGATCTTCGATAACCTGGAATACTGGATCGGCTTCGGTTACTTCAAGACCGGCGACTGGTTCCAGGGCGGCGATTCAGCCAACAAGGTTGACGACGCATGGCTGATCATGCACAAACTCCAGATGAACTTCTAAGGTTCCGCCGAACCTGACGATGATCATCAAAACCCCGGGGAAGAAATTCCCCGGGGTTTTTTATGAGGCACAGCCATATACCTCTTCGCAATAATACGTGTATTCGGCGCAGCACACTTCGGCACACAGTAGTACATGAAAAAATTACCACAGAGTACCCAGAGGTCTCAGAGAAAAAACCATACATGCATCACCGGACAGAGACCACCGCCGCGGCTCAGCGACTGAGCGCATGCTGATTGTATTACAGCAGACACGCCTTGTATCGAGTTTCTCTGAATTCCTTGACCGACCACCCACGGCATGGTAAAGCAGACTCCTCATGTGCAATCCGATTGCCGCAGTACGGCGGGCGATTTAATCGTTGAATATGCGATAAACAAATATTATAATCCAATATTACAACACAATGGAGTGAAGATATGCCGTTATATCAGTACGGGTGCGAACAATGCTCCCACGAATTTGAAGTATTCCATAAAATCGATGAGAAGATTACTATCGAGTGCCCCGAATGCAAGGGGAAAAAATGCAGGAAGCTGGTAACCGCCTTCAGAACGAATCTCTGGTCCCAGTTCCTCGACGACATGGAGCGAAAGGTCAGTCCGCATAAGTTTAAGTAAGGCTCAAGGCGTAAGGCATAAGGCTCAGGGCATAGCGTGCATGGATATAACAGGGAAGGGTTTCCGAAGTCTCAAGGTCTGGCAAAAGGGGAAAGAACTCGCCATCGCTATTTATAATATGACCGGTAAAGGCAAGTTTACAAAAGACTACGGATTGCGGGACCAACTGCGTCGTGCAGCCGTATCCATACCGAGCAATATCGCCGAGGGAGATGAACTGAATACGGATAAACAGGCGATACGATACTTTTACATGGCTAAAGGTTCATCTGCCGAAGTGTTGACACAGGCGATGATAGCACTGGAAATAGGTTATTTTGACGACGATACGTATAGAGAAATCGAATCCCGTTGTATTGAAATATCAAAAATGCTTGCGATACTCATTGCGGCACGATCGAAAGAATCATAATTATCCTCTTCCTTTAGCCTTTAGCCCTTCGCCTTGAGCCTGTCATCGACCTTCGCCCTCAGCCTGAAACAGGAGATTGCCATAAACAAAATCTTCGGCAACACTTCCGGCCTCAGGTCGGAAGACATCACAAACATCGAACGGCTCTATCGCAGGAGCATTCCGCCGGATCGCGTCCTCACCCATGAATTCGCCCGGAATCTGACGGAACTCTCCCACCGGATCAACCGCCAGATCGGGGTACTCGTCGGAAGGCGGGGAGACATTGCCTTTGTTATCGTGGGCAACCACAGGGAAATCGTCATTCCGGGCCTCGACGGCTTCCGCGCCGCCTCAACCCGTCTCAAAGGCCTCCGGCTGATCCACACGCACCTGAACGGCGAGCCGCTTACCCGGGACGACCTGACCGACCTGGCTCTGCTTCGTCTCGACTTCATCGCCGCCGTCGAGGTCGGCGAAAAGGGCATCCCCGGCCTCGTTTACGCCGCTCATGTGATCCCTGAAAATCCGGAGGGGAACTACTGGCTGCTCCTTGACCCCGTTCGACCGGGGGATCTGGACATGAACTTTCTTGATTTCATCCAGGCGCTTGAAGAGGAACTTGCCCGGCAGCAGACAACCAGGCGTGTCGACCGGATCGATCGGGCCATTCTCGTCAGGGTGGAAACGGACCCCCTCTTCGACGGCGAACGTTCACTCGGCGAACTGAAAGAACTCGCCCGATCCTGCGGCGTCGAGGTTTTCGACTCCGCCATGCAGTACCGCCGGCAGATCGACCCGAAATTCGTCATCGGGCGGGGAAAGCTGTCGGATATCGTCATTCGAGCCCTCCAGATCGGTGCGAATCTGCTCATTTTCGACCATGAACTCAGTCCCGCTCAGAGTCGATCCATTACGGATTTTACCGATCTGAAGGTCATCGACCGGACCCAGCTCATTCTCGATATCTTCGCCCAGCGGGCTCACAGCAGGGAAGGGAAAATCCAGGTTGAACTGGCCCAGCTCAAGTACCGCCTCCCCCGTCTCGTCAAACGGGATTCCGCCCTGTCGAGACTCGCCGGAGGTATCGGCGGACGGGGACCGGGCGAAATGAAACTGGAAATCGACCGGAGGCGGGTCCGGGAACGAATCGACCGTCTCGAAAAAGAACTTGCTGCGATCAGGAAAGGACGGGCACAGCGGCGTGGCAGGCGGCAACGCATGTATCTCCCCGTCATATCAATCGTGGGGTATACCAATGCGGGAAAGTCGACACTGCTGAACGCGCTCACACAGAGCAATGTCCTCGTCGAGGATCTCCTCTTCGCCACGCTCGACCCGAAAAGTTCGCGACTCCGCTTTCCCCGGGACACGGAAGCCGTCATCACCGACACGGTCGGGTTCATACGGCATCTCCCGAAGGAACTCGTCGCGGCATTCCGTGCCACCCTTGAGGAACTCAACGAAGCGGATCTCCTGCTTCACGTCATCGACGTGAGCAATCCCGATTTCGAAGAGCAGATCACTGCCGTGGAAACGATCCTGGACGACCTGGGCCTGTCCCATAAGAAAAGCATTCGCGTCTTCAACAAGGAAGACCTGTTTCCCGACAAGACTGTTCTGGGCAACCTGAGCAGGCGCTTCGACGCGCTCCCCATTTCCGCCATGAAACCGGAAACGTTCCCCCCCCTTCTCGAAAAGATTGAAGGGGCGGTCATGGGAAAAATACCGGCGAAAGGCGCATGGCGGAAGGCATAAGGAAATCGGCACAAAACGAGGGGCCGTGTCTTTCCGGCTCTCGACGATTCACGGTGCTCGAAGCACGTTTCTTTATGTGCCTGTTGCTCTTTTCGTTTTCTCTTTCCCGATCTTCATTTCCCGCGTCGTGCCCTTGTGCCTTGTGCCCCGGGCCCTGAGCCTGTTTTACATTACTCCCTTATACCACCCGCCGTCGATCTGAATGGCGGCGCCGGTGATGTATCCCGACCGCTCCGAGGCAAGAAAAGCCACCAGGGCTGCAAATTCCTCAGGGGTTCCCAGGCGCCCCATCGGGATGGTTGATTCCCATCGTTTCACGATTGCGTCGGGGGTCGTGTTCTCCCGTTCCGCCACGACCTTCGAGAGATTTCTCACCCGGTCGGTCAAGGTATATCCCGGACAGACACTGTTCACGGTAACGTTATACGGCGCCAGTTCCGTTGAGAGCGTTTTGGCAAAACCGATGACACCGGAACGGATCGTATTGGACAGAATGAGGCCGTCAATGGGCTGCTTGACCGAAATAGACGTCATATTGATGATCCGACCCCACTTCTTTTCCTTCATGATGGGCACAGCCGCCGTCGTCATGGCAATGGTGCTCATGAGATTGAGCTTGAAGCCGAAATGCCAGAGGTCGTCGCCGATCTCCATGAGCGGAACCGACGGGGGACCGCCTGCATTATTGACGAGGACATCAACCGTCCCGAAATGCTCCACCGACTTTTTGACGAAATTCCGGGCCTCATCCATATCGGTCAGATCGGCGGGAACGGCAAAGACATCCCCGCCTGTTGTGTTCCTGATATCATCGGCCGCCTTCGGAAGTTCGGGGTCATCAAGGGCGCAGATCGCCACCCGCGCCCCTTCCCGGGCGAACTCCGTTGCAACCGCCTTGCCCAACCCCATGCTCCCGCCTGCAACGAGAGCCACTTTCCCCTGTAACCCCAAGTCCATGATCTATATCCCCCTTGATAGTGTTATGATCGGATTATCACCGGGGCTTCAGCGCCGCAATACACGTGACGAAGCCGGTCGCCCCGAGCCTTTAGCCTTTAGCCTTTAGCCTTTAGCCTTTAAAGTATCTAACAGATAAGCACCTCTCCGTCAATCACCGTTATCACTTCAAATTTTTCATTGACTTTGCCGTCTATTTCATATATCGTTCATTACATCCTTAAAAAGAAGGTGTCATTCACCATATGAACAGAGCCACGAGAAGAGACAATCAGCGCTTGAACGGTTTAATGAGCTTGTTAAGCCTCGCTCTTCTTTTGGGCGTATGCCCGTGGCCTGCCATATCGAGGGAATGATCATTTAACCGGAAAGTTCCTGACGAGGCCATGGGTGAAAAGCTCATGGCCTTTTTTTGTATCTATCGCATGAAATATACACCAAAGGATTACGACTATGCACGAAGTGATATGGCACGGAAGAGGAGGGCAGGGGGTCGTCCTGGCGGCGCAGATTCTCGCTGAGTCGGCATACCTCCAGGGATTCGGCGGCGTCACGTCAGCCCCCACATTCGGACCGGAGCGGCGGGGGGCTCCGCTGACGGCTTCAACAAGAATCTCCGACGCACCGATCAGGACCGTTTCTCAGATCGAACAGGCGGACATCGCCGTTGTTCTGGATCCGACGGTCATGACGATTGTGGATATCTTCGGACGGCTGAAAAACGGTGGAACGATCATCATCAACACGCCGCACAGCGCCGATGACCTGTCAATCGACGGCTGTTTTACCGTCGCTACGGTCGATGCGTCGGGAATAGCACGGAAACAGCGTCTCATGGTGGCAGGCGCGCCCGTCATGAATACACCCATGCTGGGGGCATTCGCCAGGGCGACGGGGCTTGTTTCACTGAATTGCGTTGAAAAGGGATTGAAGAAAAAAATGCCCGCCGACAGGGCCGCCGCCAATTTCTCCGCCGTATCAGCAGCGTTCGACGTGACCGTTATCACACCGAAACACGAAAGGGATTAAGCATAACATGGATAACAAAGACATGAACATTTCAGCCCTGTGCAAACCCTCGGTGGGCGAGGGGGGAAGAACGGGGGACTGGCGGGATGTACGGCCGGTGATCGACCATACCAAATGCATTCCCGCAACAAAAGGAAAAGCTGCTTGTTTCCTCTGCTGGCTCTACTGCCCCGAAGGAGTAGTGGCCATGTCGATTCCCGTCCACATCGACATGGATTACTGCAAGGGGTGCGGAATCTGTGCCGAAGAATGTCCTCCCAACGCAATCAGGATGGTACGGGAGGAGGACGCCGATGAGTAACGTTCAGATTATAACCGGTAACGAGGCGGCAGCGGTGGGCGTAAAGCTCTGCGATCCAAGGGTCGTGGCGGCGTATCCCATAACCCCCCAATCTTCTCTGGCGGAAATCCTTTCCCGGTATGTGGAAGGGGGAGAACTGAAAGCGGAGTATGTCCGGGTCGAAGGAGAACATTCCGCGCTGACCGTCTGCATTTCCGCATCAACGGTGGGCGCACGTGTCTTCACCGCGACGAGTTCCAACGGCCTCCTCTACATGCACGAACAGCTCCACTGGGCGGCGGGATCAAGGCTGCCGATTGTCATGTGCTGTGTCAACAGGGGAGTGGGCGCGCCGTGGTCGATCTTCAACGATCAGCAGGATTCCGTCGCACAGCGGGACACGGGCTGGATACAGATGTACTGTCGGGATAACCAGGAAATTATCGACACGATTATCCAGGCGTACAGAATAGCCGAACAGGTGTATATCCCCGTCATGGTCTGCTACGACGGTTTCGTGCTCTCCCATACCATGATGCCGGTCGATATTCCGGACCATGAACAGGTACTGAAGTTTCTTCCTCCCTACAAACCCCATACAATCCTTTCACCGGAAGACCCGCGGACAATCAATTCGGTTCTGTTCCCGGGAAGACGGGAAAATCCTGAGGGAGTCCTCTGCGACGGTTACATGGAAATGAGGTACAAACTGCAGGCCGCCTTCGAAAAAGCCAGAGCCGTCATTACCGAGACGAACGCCGCATTCGCATCGTCCTTTGGACGGGATCACGGCGGATTGATCTGGACCTATATGACCGATGATGCCGAACTGGTCATGACGGGCATGGGATCGATCGCCGCCGAGGCAATCGCTGCAGCGGATATGCTGAGAAACGAGGGGATCAAGGCCGGGGTTGTGGGGATTCGGGTGTTTCGACCGTTCCCGACAGACGACGTTATCCAGGCATTCGAAAGGGCTCAGGCCATTCTGACCTTTGAAAAGGCTATCAGCTACGGGTACGAAGGGGCGCTCTGTTCCGATCTCAAGGCGGCCTTTTACGGAACGGGCATACATGCCCCCGTCCATAACTATGTGGCCGGGCTGGGGGGCAGGGACGTAAAACCGCGGGAACTGGCGGAAGCGGGCAGGAACGCCCTGGCAATGCTGGACGTTCGGACGATGAAGAATGAAACAAGATGGCTTAACTGCTACACGGGGTGAGACGATGCAAGAGAACATATTCAAGATCAACGATAAAGAATATATCCTGCCGGGAAGCAGGGCCTGTCAAGGGTGCGGCCTCACGCTCGCTTATCGCTACCTGTTGAAGGCGCTGCGGGAAAACACCATTCTCACCATACCGGCAAGCTGTCTCTGCGTTCTTCACGGATTATATCCGATCACCCCGGTGACTGTACCCTGCCTGAACACGACGTTTGCCAGCACCGCCGCCTCCGCATCGGGAATCGCCGCAGGATTGACCGCTCTCAATAAGTCGGATATCACTGTCGTGGCCATGGCGGGAGACGGTTCAACCTATGACATGGGCATCCAGTCTCTCAGTGGCGCCGCCGAACGGAATACCGATTTCATATTCATCTGCTATGATAATGAAGGATATATGAACACGGGGACGCAGCGTTCCAGCGCGACACCCCTGGGCGCCATAACGACGACGACGCCGATTAATACCAAGCAGGACCAGAAAAAGGATTTTGTCAGGATCATGGAGGCACACGACCTGCCGTACCTGGCAACGACATGTCCCGCCTATCCAATCGATCTCTATGAAAAGTTTGTGAAGGCCAAGCGGATCAAGGGCACCCGGTACATGCACATTTATTCGCCCTGCCCACCCGGCTGGATGTATCCCACCAAGGATACGATCAGAATCGGCAAGCTCGCCGTCGAAACAGGGATGGTAATCCTCTACGAAATCGAAGACGGACGGCTCCGGCTTACCGGACGGAGTAAAACCCTGGCAGGCAGGGGCAAGCGACAGCCGATCATTCATTATGTGGAACGGCAGGGTCGTTTCAAAAAAATGAGCATCGAACAGCTGAACACCCTGCAGGCATGGGTGGACCGCCGGTGGGACGAATATGTGCGACGGGCGGAGGGGTAACTGTAACGACATCGGAACCAACGAACGCAAATCGTAAATCATCGTCGAGGTATGATCGTTCGGAAACGGTGAATGCGTGGTTCTTGTTTTATTTTTCAGGTATCGGGATTCGGTTCCCACACCCTGCACCGGACACACTATCACCCGATTCCAATGCCTTCGACCTTGTCGTGTATCTTCAGTCGTGATGCGATCAGTTCAGCGTAGCGCCGGGAGGCTCCCCGATTTGACATGACAACGGCTCGCCCCGCCTCTCCTCTTGAAGCAAGATCATCGGGGTTCTCCAGCAGTCTTGTGATCGCATGCATGAGTTCCGTTTCATTACGAACGGTGATTCCGGCGCCCGCCGCTTCGAGAAGTCGCTTTTCATCGGTAAAGTCTTCCATGAAGGGACCGTACAGGACTACCTTGCCCCATGCAGCCGCTTCGAGAATATTCTGTCCGCCCCGGGGAACGAGGCTCCCGCCGCAGAAAACGACTGTCGCCAGGCTGTATATCTTAAAGAGTTCGCCGATCACGTCGACGACAATGACCCGTTCCGTCGTCCGCCGTTTCCCTCCGTTGATTTCCGTCATGGTGATGCAATCGTTGGACCCTGTTCTTTTTACCAGGGACAGCACATCACCCCGTCGCTCGATATGCCGGGGCACTATGATCAGCAAGCAATCGGGCCAGGCTTTCAGAAGTTTCCCGTAGACATCGAGGATGATTGTTTCTTCCCCTTCGTGGGTGCTTCCCGCAACGAACACAGGCGATCCCTCGTGAATGGCCAGCCTGTCGGCGCTGTCTCGGTGGAGCGCCCCGTTGGTGCGAGCTGCAAGGCCGTCATACTTGGCATTGCCCATGACGGTGATTTTTGACGGTTCCAGACCGATGTCCCGTATTCGATCGGCGTCGACAGGAGATATCATACCCGCCGCGTCAATCAGCGTCATCATCTTTCTCCAGAAATACCGGGTTTTTGAGTACCGTGCATATGAACGGGGTGATATTCTTCCATTGGCCATTACGATTCCAATGTCCCTTTCATGACAGATACGAAGGAAATTCGGCCACAGTTCCGTTTCAACAGGAATAAAGATATCCGGTTTCACACGGTTGACGACCTTGCTCACCACCCATGGGATATCAATGGGAAAATACATATATGCGGTCACGCCCGACACCATTCGCCGGGCCATGTCCTGCCCCGTTTCCGTACTCGTTGAGAGAACGATACAGGCCTGGGGGAACATGTCTCTGAGGGAAGCGATAATCGGCGCCGCAGCGGTCACTTCTCCCACCGAAACGGCATGAACCCAGATTCGGGGGGCGCCTTTCATATCGGCAAAAACGTCGTATGATATCATTCCCAGTTTCGCGCCGAGGCTTTTTCTGTACTTCCCCGTTACGATCATCTTGAAACCATAGTAAGGCAGAAGAACAACGGCCGCCGCAAACAATATGATGTTGTATATTCCCGTATATGACATGATGGTACCTTTCAGGAATGTTCCCCACCTCGCCCGGTGACAATAGTGGTCTTTTCAACCCCTGTCAAGAATGATTTTCAAACCGTTGACACCGGTCGATCGCATGTAGTAAAAGGACTCCTCACTATAAACGATGAAAGGAAGCAGCGCCATGAATCCAGTCAAAATCATCCCCTGCCTTGACATTAAAGAGGGAAAGGTCGTGAAAGGCGTCCATTTTGTTGATCTCAGAGTGGCGGGTGACCCCGTGGAAAACGCCGTCTTTTACGACGAAGAGGGTGCCGATGAACTTGCATTTCTCGACATCACCGCAACCGTCGAGGGACGGAAGACTATGGTGGAACTGGTAAAAAAGGTAAGTTCAGCCATTTCGATACCACTTATCGTCGGCGGGGGAATTGCCGAACTCTCGGATATAGAGAAACTTATGGCCGCGGGCGTCAGCAAGGTTTCCATCAACACGGCGGCGGTTCACAACCCCGAGCTCATCCGGGAGGCGGCGCGGGCATTCGGCAGTGAGGCCGTCATCGTCGCCATCGACGGAAAGGCGACGGGAGCGCTTCCATCGGGGTATGAACTATACATCAACGGGGGGCAAAAACCGACCGGCGTGGATGCAATCGCATGGGCAAAGCAGGTTGCCGATCTCGGGGCAGGCGAAATCCTTCCCACCAGCATCGATACGGACGGCACCAAAGACGGCTATGACCTGGTTTTAACCAGTCGTGTTGCGGCGGCTTCCGGTTTGCCCGTTATCGCCTCGGGTGGGGCGGGAACGCTCAAGCACCTTTATGACGGGGTCGTCACGGGAAAGGCGTCGGCATTGCTGGCGGCATCGATTTTTCATTTCAGAGAAATCACTATTGCAGAGGTGAAACGCTACTTACGTGACAGAGGAATCACCGTGTCTGATTGATAAACGGGCTGTCGCCCAAAGGAATAGTCATGTGAGCGGGTCATCATTGAGCATTTTTCGAATCAATCTCAGTGAAGTGAAAAATCTTCAATTCCGACTGTATGAACCCGACGTTTGAGTTCAGGAACTGCCTGGAGGAAGTTTTCAACGTACCAAACAATGGAAACACCGTGACCGTATCCGCATCGCCCCGGTTTTTCGTATCAACGTGCTACCGTTTCTCATTCCCGTTGACACGTCGCGGATCTTTTTATAAACTGTGTCATGCAGATTTAACATGAAAGGAATAAACCAATGAGACAGCGAATGGCCATACGGGAAACTGTTGCCGGTGTAATGGTGTTTATCTTGATTTTTCTCGTGTCATGCGCTCGATATGAAAGAAAGGTTGTCCCATTCAAGCTTCCGTCCGCGTACGAGAATACCGTCGAAGCGGCGGGAGCAGATATTGCAGCGAAGGCATATGATGATCCGAAAGAGGCACAGGCGGCTTTCGGCTTCGATATACTCGATGCCGGTGTCCTTCCCGTTCAGGTAATTTTTGACAACGTAGGAACACATGACCTCGAGATCATTTCTTCATCAACGTTTCTCGTCGACACTGACAGCAACCTCTGGCCGATTCTGGATGCAGGACTTGCCTATGACCGCATATCAAAAAAGACGGAACTGGGAGAAGTCGCCCCCGAAGGGGCGAAGTCAGGGTTGCTCGCGGGTACCGCGGGAGCGATTATCGGTGCTGCCATCGGCATCGTAACGGGACAGAACGTGGGTGATGCCGCCATGAAAGGAGCCGCTGTGGGAGCCGCGGCGGGAATAACCATGGGCGGGACGAGAGGACTGACGGATCGAAGCATACAGAGTGAAATCAGGGAGGACCTGCAGACACGCACTCTCGAGCGGCGGGCCATACGCCCGAACGAAGTGGCCCATGGTTTCATATTTTTCCCGGGTGAATCAAACAAGGCACACGAACTGAGACTCACCATCAGGGAAGTGGACACGGGAGTCGTGCATTCTCTGATCATGAAATTCTGAGAGGACAACAACATCATGAAGCAAATAGCCCCGTCGATATTGTCGGCTGATTTCAGTAAACTGGGAGAAGAAATTCAGAACGTGGAAGAAGCCGGGGCGGATCTCATTCATATCGACGTCATGGACGGTCACTTTGTGCCCAACCTGACATTCGGTCCCCCCGTCATCGCTTCGATCCGGAAGGTTACCCGGCTTCCCTTCGACGTTCATCTCATGATTGAAAATCCGGAACGGTTTATTCAGGACTTTGTCGATGCGGGAAGTGATATTATAACCATCCACTGTGAAGCGGAAACGCACCTCCACCGGGCAATTGAATCGATAAAGGAAAAAGGAATACAGGCAGGCGTCTCACTGAATCCGGCGACACCGCTGTGCATGATAGACGAAATCATCGAATACATCGACTCTATCATGATCATGTCGGTTAATCCCGGATTCGGCGGGCAGAAATGCATCGATAAGGTCATCCCCAAGATTGAAAAAGCGAGAAAGATGATCGATACACGGGCCCCCCATGTCCGTCTCGAAGTCGATGGCGGCATAAAGCTTGATAATATAGCATTGTTCAGAGATGCCGGCGCGGATATTTTTGTAGCCGGTTCAGCAATATTCGGGAGTGGAGATTACGTCACCAGTATCGGTGAAATGAAAAAAATTCTGGAGAAAAAATAATTCGCCGACAAACCGATGAATGGCAGTATCGGGCCTTTCATCATAATAACCGCCGCACCGTTTGCCGTTCATGTCACCCGCCGGCATTATGGACTGTCACAAGGGCTTCCCCTCAACCCCGGTACGTTTCACGCCTTTAAGGAATCGGGCGATGAGTGTTTGAATGGCGCCGTCACAATCATTCTTACTGACGAGATCGCATTCTATCTTTCCTGCCGCAATCATATCGTGTCCTCCCGCAGAGCCGATTCTCTTGACCATATTCTGAACGATTCTATCGGCTCCGTTTTTCATGAGTGTCGTCCTGACGGAAAAATAAACATTTCCATCATAGACGCCGAGGCACAGCGACCACTTGACACCCTCGAGGCGGATGAGCAAATCGGCCATTTCTGCAAGGGTGTCCGGTGTATCGAGAGGATCGACAATGGATATAACGACGTCCCGGTAAATCATGGCTGATCGTATCGTTTTTTCAAAGATTTTGAAGTGGCTTCGCGGAAGGTCGGGATTCTCGATTTTCGACAGTATTTTAAACCGCACCCGCGGGTAGAGATAGAGAACCGCATCCATGTCTTTCGAACCCGTTCCCCTTCCAAGATCACGGGTGTCTGACTTGATACCGTAGAGAAGGGCCGTCGCCACGTTTCTGTTGATGTTCGGAATTCCCGATTCTTTCAGATATTCCGTTAAGATCGTGGATGTGCTGCCGTAGTCGGTCCTGATATCGGCAAAGGGAACCTTCTTTGATTTTGCCCGAATGGGACGATGGTGATCGATGACGATTGTCGGCAGAATGGATTTCGGCAGGATGGTATTCCCGGCGCCCGGCTGACAATCAACCAGCGCGATGACACTGAAATTCTTGATGGTAACATCAGATATGGGCTTGATGTCCAGCCTGAGGCGTTTGACCATGGCCCTGTTTTCCGCTCTCCCCACAATGCCTCCATAAGAAATGATCGAATCGACGTGACACCGAATCCGCAAAATGTACTTCAATGCACATGCCGATGCGAGAGAATCGGGATCGGGATTGTTGTGAGTAAGAATGAGAATTTTCCGTTTTCTACTCACCAGTTCATACAATTTCTCCAGCTTTACCTGGTTACTGAGACCTTCCGGGAACATGGAATATCCTCCCTCTTTTCCGCAAGACGGCCGCAACCGCCGGGATTTTCGTAAATACATCGGAAAACATGGTTATAATATCGAAAGAGGCTTGATTTATCAATATGAAGTTTGTAACAATCACGGGAGCCGTGTCGGGAATAAGTATCTCCGAAAACATTACAGGCAGTTATACCGCCGCACGCGGCGCCGCCATCCCTCATATGGACCGTGCGAAAAATTATTTTATGCGCACCCATTAAACAGAGTCATGATAGAAACATATAAGGCAGTCCATGCATATTATTATTGACGGATACAACCTCATCAGACAATCGCCTTCTCTGTGGCAGTTTGAAAGCCGGGGCCTTGAGGAAGGACGTCACGAATTAATACGTCGCCTCTCCCGCTTTAAAAAGGAAAGGGGTCACACCATCACTGTTGTTTTCGATGGTTGGATCGGCGGATCACCCAAGGAAGAACGATATAACGATAAGGGCATTACGGTCATTTATTCCAAGAAAGGCGAGCAGGCCGATGAGGTGATCAAACGCATGGTAAGGAAGGGTCGATCCTCTGTTATTGTCGTCACGTCGGACCGAAGTGTCGCCGATGCAGCCACCAGAAACGGCGGCACGGCAATCCCGTCACCTGAATTTGAATCGAGGATAACCCTGTCCGACCGGGAATCTTCGGCCTTTGCCGAAGAGCCGCACGAATATGATGATGAACACTCGCGACTCACCGGCAAGCGGAAGGGACCGTCAAAACGATTACCGAAGAAAAAAAGGCGGGTGATGGCGCGTCTCAAGAAAATATGACGACCGGAAGCAGCAGGACTTACAGCGATCGGCTTTGAAGACATCACTCAACCGTCAATCCCCGAGCTCTGCCGGACCCCGTCGCCACTGACCGTTGTAGGCCGGCACATTTCTATCAGCAATCGTTCGATCAGAAGATCAGGATTTTTACCGGTCGTCTTAAGGGCGATATCAAGAGCGCCGATGCTGTCCATATATGTGGTTAGTTCATCATAGGAAAAGTTGCCGGCGTGCTTGAACACATTATACATCGCATAAGGATGCTGGCCGAGAATCGACCGTTTTTTTACTCCTTCCTGATCATTCACCTGTTGAAGGTGAGAAAGTACGGAATGTCGAAACTGGCTGAATGTCATGTGAGGCGTGAACGAAGTGAGAAGGCCGGTGCGGAAGAGAAGTTTCGCCTGCAGCAACATTCTAATTTCTCTGCCGATCATCATCAGAACAACAAGATGATGCACGCCGTGATTAACAAGGTCTCGATATGTTTTCAGGGCCTTTTGAACATTTCGGTTTGCCAGGGCGGCGGTTAAGTCAAAAATTGAATCTTCTTTCGTTTTTTCAATAAGATTTTCCACATCGTCTTCATCAATCGTCACTGCATCGCCTGCATGAGTAATCAAGGCTTCCACGGCTCCCATGGTTTCCCTCAAATCAAAACCGGTCCTGTTTCCCAGTGCGGTAATCGCTTTGGTCGTCAGTTTCTTTCCGCTTTTATCCAGAATATCCCGCGCCGTTTGAAGAAACAATCGTTTCAGCTCATCTTCACCCCTCGCTTTTGAAAAGGAGAGACAAACACCGTGTTCGGCAAGCATTTTGAATATTTTTTTTCTTTTATCGACAAAGGCTGTGGTAAGAATCAGGTAGTTGCCATCGGGAAACCCTTTGGTAAGAATCTGCTCGAAAAGTGCCGCTTCATTCCGTGCGGGCCTGATATCAACGCCTGTCCGGCCTGCGATCTCCAAAACCTTCGGAAGCCATTTTTCCCTGCCCACATCCGCTTCCGTTCCCATTGCATCATTCCACACATCATCGGGAATACGCTGCCACCCGTCACCCTGGAGTTCTTCCAGCGTCCACCCCGTCATATGAAGCATAACGCCGAATGCTTTGACCGCTTTCGCCGGATCCTTATCAATGGAACTGATGATACTCTTCACAATATCCGGCAGGGATGCCTGCGAAGCGAAGAGCGGTGAATTGGTGACCGCAATGACTTTTCTCCCCGGAAGCAACGGCGGCGTCATAACGGACTCGCAAATTGCATCAAAATCGGTGCGATCCCCATCCAACAAGAACAGATTGAAATCTCTGTTCTCGGAGGGAAGAAGAGCGTCGATAATCCGGTTAAGCGCCTCCTTGATCCTGAATTCCTCATCTCCATATAAAAGGTAGCATGAAACGCAGCGGCCGTTTTTGATATCATCAAGAACGGACAGCAGCGTCTGCCCTTCTCGTTGCCCGTTATGCTCCATGATGCAGGACCTCGATACGACATATCGCGATGTCGTCATGGGGGCGAAAAATCACTGTCGTGAATTTGTTCATATGAATATGATTAAATGAAGAAAGGACGAATCATCCCTCAGAGTATGACATATTTCCGTATGTGCCTGACAATAGCCTGAGGATCGTCAATGACGGAGAAAAGATCCATGTCTTCGGGGGATATCATGCCGTTACCCAGCATGGTGTCCTTCAGCCAGCTGATCAGCCCTCCCCAATACTCGCTTCCCATAAGAATGACGGGAAAGCTTCGAATCCTTTTTGTCTGGATCAAGGTCAAGGCTTCAAAGAGTTCATCCATTGTTCCGAACCCACCGGGAAGGATAACATATGCCATGGCATATTTTACGAACATGACCTTTCGAATAAAAAAATACTTATAGTCGATGCTTATATTTGCGTACGGATTGGGTTTCTGTTCAAAGGGAAGACGGATATTCATTCCCACCGATTTCCCGCCGCCTTCGGCGGCCCCCTTATTGGCAGCCTCCATAATACCGGGGCCGCCGCCGGTGATCACATTGAATCCGCTTTCGGCAAGGAGACGAGCCAGATTTTCAGTCTTTTGATAATACCCATCCCCTGGAGAAACCCTGGCGGAACCGAATATACTGACGGCATGAGTTATGTCGGAAAGTTCTTCAATGGCCTCGACAAACTCAGCCATGATCCGGAACACACGCCACGATTCTTCCTTGTTGAGGGCGTCAACCAGATATTGCTTTTCATCCATGGAAATATCACGCTTCCTTTTTATCAGACACTGCATCGCATCGCCGACCGTTCATGGAAGAAGCCGGCTATTGCTGAGAGAAATCGCGCCATGGAATGAGCCTTAAAAACGCCTGCGTCTTTTTGCCTTCGCCATGCGTCTTCTGGCTTCCAAGGCCTTTCGTTTCTTCTTCACCGACGGCTTCTCGTAGGCCCTCCGTAACTTTAACTCCTTGAACAATCCGTTCTTCGACAGTTTGTTCTTGAGAATCTTCAACGCTTTTTCGACATCATTATCAATTACCCGTACTTCCAAAAAAATCCCTTCCTTTCACTGTATTTTCTTGTAATCATTATAAACAAAGGCGCTGCATATAATACATAATGCGGCGCACTGTCAACACAAAAAAAGGGTACACCAAATCACACGATTCATGTGACGGCCTACCCCTTGTTCACTCTTTTATATCACTCTCCTCACTGATGGAGTATTTCCCGCAATACTCTCAAAAACTCCTTATTTTCTTCCTCGCGACCGACGGTTACACGCAGGCACAATCCTAACGGACCCGACGATGAAAAATTCTTGATCATGATACCCCTGCTTAGAAGTTCGCTATATATCCTATTTTTTTCTGAAGTACAACTAAAAAGAATGAAATTTGCGTCTGAACGATAGGGTGTAATGCCTTCTAATCCTTTCAGTGCTTCAAAAAGCATCTGCCTATTGTCTATAACCTTAAGAACCTGATCATGAAACACCGATTCATGTTCCAGGAAAAAAGAACCGACCTCCTGTGTCAGAGCATTAACATTATAGGGAAGTCTTACTTTATTCAATTCCCGCACGATGGGGGGTTGGGCAACCAGAATTCCTAGTCGGATTGCGGCAAAGCCCACTTTCGATAGGGTCCTGAGAATAACGAGATTCTTCCAACTTCGGAGATCCGGCAAACAAGATGTACCACAGAAAGGATAGTACGCTTCATCGACAACGACAAGACCACGCGACCGGGATACAATCTCCACAATTTTGTCACGGTCGAAGAGATTACCCGTGGGATTATTCGGATAGCTCAGAAAAACAAGATCAGGGTCGAACCGTGACATAGCAGTGATCATTTCATTGATATCCAGATCAAAATCACGATCCAGGGGAACCTCAATGATTTTATGTCCGGCATTAATCGCACCGATCTTATACATGGCAAACGTGGGCACGGGGATAACGATGCCCCCTGCCGGATTGGAACGAAACGCAAGCAACAACAGGTGAATAAGCTCATCGGAACCGTTTCCGAGAAGAAGCATCTCCTCGTCGACTTCGAGATTCACTGCAAGCCGTCGTCTCAATTCCCGTGAACCCGGATCCGGGTATCTATTGAGAGCTATGGCTTTCAAAGACTTGACCATTTCTTCTTGCAGATTTTCAGACAGGGAGTAAGGATTCTCATTTGCATCGAGTTTTATCCGGCACGGCGAATCTTCGATAAAGTAGGCTTCTTGCTGCAAAATTTCATTCTTGATAAGCTTTTCAATATTCATATGGTCGTTTTCCTTCCATGTTCCACCGACTGTCACGGTACTTATATTCCAATAATCGCTCTTTCACCGTTTCCTCTTCCTCTGTCAAAACTCCATCGACCAGCCTGATACCGAGAGATTCTTCAAAAGCGCGCTTGAGAATACCGCAAACATCCTCATATGCATACCTCCTGTCCGCGTATTCATAAAAAGATGTTACCCGTTGTTGAAGCTTTGACGCTTCTTCTGAAACAGGTCCATCCGATGTAACGAGAGCTCTACAGGTCTGAACCGGATCAAAATTCATGAGAAGAGAACCATGCTGAAGAAACACACCCCTTGATCTTATCTGGGCACTTCCGCATATTTTTCGTTTCTCCACAAGAAGCTCATACTGAGAGGGCACGGAAAAACAGAATGCGCTTAACTCGGCAGATTCGGATTCCCTGCCTTCCTGCAAAATATCAGCCCGCACGCCGAGTTTTTCCAGTCCCGCAGCAATGCAGCGGCTTATGACTTTGTATGTTCCGAGAAGCCCAGCCGGAAAGAGGTGATTATCCTCCAGTGCGATGACTGAATAGGTCAGGTCATCATGATGAAGGACGGCCTTGCCCCCCGTAGGACGTCGTATGATGGGTATATTGTTTCGTCTGCAGAATCCGATATTGACTTCCGCGGCAACATCCTGAAAATAGCCAAGTGATATTGTAGGCTTTGTCCATCCGTAGAAACGAAGTGTGGGGCGGGCGTCACTCCCCCGCCGCTGGTTTTCCCGCAGGATGGCTTCGTCCATAGCCATATTTTCCGCTGCGTCATATCGATTGAAAGGAAGGCATCTCCATTCATTCACACTGGCTTACCGCCCCTTCTCGTCCTCCTCAACAAAGTCGCCGTATTCATCGGCATCGAGGAGGTCATCAAGCTCACTGCTGTCGCTCATCGCAACGACGATCATCCACCCCGTATTATAGGGATCGCTGTTGATAATCCCCACATCATCGGAAAGATCTTCGTTGACACTGATAATGTCCCCACTGATGGGGGAAATCAGCTCCGCCACGGTCTTTTTTGCTTCAATGGTGCCGAACGGTTCATCCTGTTCGACATACGTATCCATATTCGGAAGATCGACGGAAAAGATCTCGCCCAAAGCTTCCTGAGCATAGTCGGTTATCCCTATTGTCGCTATGTTACCATCGATTCGTACCCAGGTGTGCTCCCTACTGAACAGAAGGTCGTCGGTGAATCCTGCCATGCTTCGTGTAACTCCCACAAAAACAATTTGATACAACTTTGAATGCTTTCCTTATTCGGTATCCATATATTCGGTGAACTTTCATTAAACCTTGAGAGGCTGTTGAAAAACGCCCATCCGCGGTGTTTTTATTATCCTCCATCACTGCGACATACCTATAAGAATTACTGACTTCTCAAGATTTCGGGTGCCCTGCATACGGATATCTTTGAACAGTCTCATAGTGGAACTTTTTAATGGCCTGTTTACAGTTTGTTGCTTAAGTTCACTCTCTCTCTCAGTCTCTTCCACTTTTTGATACGTCTGCAGGTTGCTCAAAACAATCCCGACTCACCCTTCAGGCCCACACCGATAAATCCCTTCCCGCATCATCGTTATGACCGTTAGCGTCTTCCGAAATTCCCGACGCTGCGATGACATGTTCCCCCTTCATGAAGGCACCGATCAACAACGTTGCGTCATCTGAGCGACTATCCCCGGGAAGGCATCCTGCTATCAAGGTTTTTCATCCATCGACGTAACTCTGTGATGATTGCTGTGTCGGAGCGCTTTTTCTTACCGCTCAAGACCGTTTCCACATATCCAAGTCGTTCCCGTGCTCCCACATTGTCGGGCTCCCGCACCGTTATACTTTTCAAGACGGCCCGGGCCATTTCAAGGTGACCCTGCTTGACATAGAGATCGGCAAGTGTAAGGGTATGAAAGTCTGATGATATTTTACCGAGCTCGCCGGCGCTTTCCTGTTCGGATTCATAGGCATAATAGTCTTTCCGTTCTATCGGCACCCTTCCAGGGTCATCCACGACGGACTTGAGAATAAGCGCCTTCCGGCACGCCCGTGCCGCTTCGGGTGTGAGGTTCCTCTTGCGATACGTATCGCCAAGGAGATCATACAACCTCGACCATTGAGAAACCATATTTTCGACAGATCCAAGGACTTTGTTCGCTTCACTTACTCGTCCCCTGCCGATCAGACAGATTGCCTGAATGAAAACAGCGCTCATGTCGCCGCTGTCCCTGGCAAGTCTCTTCTCTGCCAGCAGTTCGGCCTCCCTGTACAATTCTTTTCGTATACACGCTCCCGCAACCGACAGGAACTGACTCCGTTCTTCGAAATCGTGATTGCTCATATCGCCCTGAAGTGTAAATTTTTAATGAACCTTAGTGAAAAGTGACTAGCCGCGTACCATAGCGGTCTCTCCGTGTCAAGAAAGAAAAATACGGATCACCCATATATGGAATCGCAGCGACCTGCCTGTAATCATGTCACCGGTAGAATCCCATTGACACATCAGGCTCCATAATGATAACCATGTACCTCAATTACCATCATCCTGGGGTTGAAATCAAATGATTACTGCCGGAAACTATTATGGGAATAATCCCCCATTACAATTTATAAAGTATCTTTTCGTTTCATCAATTCTTTTATCGAATATTATCGCGACAAAGATTATCCAGGTCAGCGGCCTCATTCTTCCCGCCGCCGTT
>DSDU01000141.1 GCA_011056835.1 Deltaproteobacteria bacterium | reverse complement strand
TAATTACTATATCAATGTGTTTTACTTTTTCAGGAGGCTCTAAATAGATCTCACGCGATAGCAATACACCAAAGAAAAGAATAACTCAACATTCATTTTTACCATCAGTATATCTCGTACCATACAATCGGCACTTACACTATTGGTCTTGATAATAAAGTTACATTTATTTCCAATTTTTTATATTGACATACGACTCGAAGTCGAAAATGTTCTTTGATGCATGACAGCTCAGAGATTGGTTCTTAACGGTATGCAGGATGCCAAGACACGATACTCTGAAAAGGCAGGTTCACAAAATTCTTGTTTATATAGTGAGAAGCTGAGGTGATTCTTGGAATTGCCTGGCGCAATATTTCGGAATTCTTCCAATGTCCGGCAGAAGCGGTGCCCTTATCCCGATTCCCCTTAGCAACATTCTGTTCCGAAAGATGCAGAAATAATAAAAATCTATTTCCCTTACAGCAAGAAGCCGATCATTAAATCGTCATCATCCATGATTGCCTCGCAACATCAGCCGGTATGACCGAATCCACCGCTCCCACGCTGCGTTGCATTCAGTGCATCGCAAACACTCCAGGATACTTTTGAGAATCCCGTAATGACCATCTGGGCTATTCTGTCCCCCCTTTTTACAACAAACGGGTTTTCCCCGTGGTTAATAATGATAACACCTATTTCTCCACGATAATCCGCATCAATCGTACCGGGAGCATTGAGAATCGTTACCCCGTAATGAAGAGCCAGACCGCTTCTCGGTCGTATACTGGCTTCATATCCTTCGGGAAGGGCTATTGAAATACCCGTGGGAATTAATTTCCGCTCCCCGGGTAGAATCACCGTCTCTTTTTCCACTGCAGCATATACGTCCATACCGGCGGAGTGGACCGTCATGTAGGCCGGCAGGGGAATATCTTCTGTTCCCCTTACTCTGCTGACCGTTACGGTTATTGTTTCTTTCTTCATGAACGCAGCAACCGGGCGGGGAAATCTTCACGCTTGACTCTTCCCAGAACAGCCATCGATAAGATTTCGGGGCGAAACATATCACATGCGATGGCCCTGACAGCATCAATAGTTACGGCATCAATATTGTCAACCACCTCATCAAAATGAATGTTCCTGGCAAAGTAGATTTCATTCTTGGCCAGCCGGGTCATACGAACATCAGTACTTTCCATGCTCAAAAGAAAATTGCCTTTCATCTGCTCTTTCGCAGAATCGATTTCGCTGTCACTCAGCAAACCGTCACATACTTTATTCAATTCATCCATTACCAGCTTGATGACATCGATTACGTTCTTCTCACTTGTGCCGAAATAGACGCAGTACATACCGCTATCTTTATAGGGAACGAGAAATGAATGAATTGAATATGCCAATCCTCTCTTTTCCCTGATCTCTTGGAACAGCCTGGAACTCATGCTGCCACCAAGGACGGTGTTCATCAGAAAGGCAGCATATCGCACGTCGCTCGTAGCGGAAGGAGCAAGGGTCCCTATAACAACATGGACCTGTTCAAGGTTCTTATTGAGAACCGCAACCTGCGACGCAACCGCCGGAGTGACAATGTGCTTATTCACCCGTTTATTAACAAACGAACCAAACACATTCTCAATCATATCCGCAAAAACGTCATGATTCAGATTGCCCGCAGCGGTTATAATCAGATTGTCTCCACTGTAACGCTCCGAAAAGAAGCCGACAATGTCCTGACGATGAAAGGCGTTCACCGTTTCGGCTGTACCGAGGATCGGCAGTCCCAACGGGTGGGCATCCCAAAAAATCTGTCCGAAAAAATCGTGGATGTACTCGTCGGGCGTGTCCTCCAGCATATTGATTTCCTGAATGACCACCGATTTTTCCTTATCTATCTCCTCGGGATCAAACCGTGAATGATGAAAGATGTCCGCAAGGAGCTCAATAGCCATTGAACAATGATAGTCAGGTACCTTCACATAAAAAGATGTCAATTCTTTTCCCGTAAAGGCATTCATGACACCGCCGACGGAATCGATGGCGGAGGCGATATCAAAAGCCGACCTGCCTTCTGTTCCCTTGAAAAGCATGTGCTCGATGAAGTGGGCGACTCCATTATTTACTGGATTTTCGTATCGCGAACCGCTTTCGACCCACACACCGAGCGACACCGATCTGACGTGATTGATTTCTTCTGTGACAATTCTTATGCCATTGTCAAGAACCGTCTTATTATACATTATGGTTGAGGGCCTCTTTCCTGCTCAATTTAATTTTCCCATTCCTGTCTATCTCTATTACTTTGACGGGAACCTTGTCGCCCTCATTGAGAATATCGGTTACTTTATTAACTCGTTCCTTTGCAAGCTGTGAAATATGTACCAGCCCTTCAGTACCGGGGAGAATTTCCACAAATGCTCCAAAATCAACTACTTTTTTAACGGTACCCATATAAATCTTACCTACTTCGGCATCCTGAGTAAGCCAATTTATCATATCGATCGCCTTTGCAGAGGCCTCCATATCGTTTGAAGCGATCATAACCGTACCGTCATCTTCCACATCAATGGACACGCCTGTTTCAGCAATAATCTGCCGAATATTCTTGCCGCCGGTACCGATGACGTCTCTGATTCTATCAGGTCGAATCTTCAGTGTAATAATACGCGGTGCATAAGCTGAAATCTCAGCTCTCGGCTGAGCAAGGGTTTCTTTCATTCTGTCGATAATAAAGAATCGTCCCTCTTTCGCCTGATTGAGGGCCTGACGGAGAATTACTTCGGTAATACCATCTATTTTAATGTCCATCTGCAGTGCCGTTATTCCATTTTTGGTACCGCATACCTTGAAATCCATATCACCGGCATGGTCTTCATCTCCCAGAATATCGGTGAGAACGACAACAGTTTCCCCCTCTTTCAACAGCCCCATTGCAACGCCGGCGACAACATCAGCAACAGGTACACCCGCGTCCATAAGGGAAAGAGAGCCGCCGCACACCGTGGCCATCGAAGATGAACCGTTGGAAGAGAGAATCTCCGAAACGACTCGAATCGTATAGGGGAAGCCTTCCTGTGAGGGTAATATGGGAAGCAGCGCTCGACGGGCGAGTGCCCCATGTCCTATTTCTCTTCGTCCCGGTCCCCTTAAAAATCTGGCCTCTCCGACACTGTAAGGGGGGAAATTATAATGGAGCATAAACGACCTGAATTCCTCACCGCTGATCCAGTCCAGCCGCTGCTCGTCCGACGATGTTCCCAGAGTCAGAACAGCAAGGGCCTGTGTTTCCCCCCGCGTAAAGAGGGCCGAACCATGGGTTCGGGGGAGTAACCCCACTTCAGAGCTTATCGGACGGATATCGGCATAACTCCTGCCGTCGATCCTTTTCTTTTCATGTAAAATCATGTCCCGAAGAATCTTCTTTTCCATCTCATCGAGAATCATTCTCACCATGAGAATATTCGAACCGTCCTCGGATGCACATTGACTGAGAACAGCATCCCGTGCATCGGACAGCTTTCGTGACCGCTCCATCTTCATGGGCGTCGCATAGGCATCCTTGAGCATTCCCTCAGCAGCATCAATAACTCGCCGCTTCAGTTCTTCGTCCAGTTCCAGGCGATGGAACGATCTTTTTTCCTTGCCGACGGCCTGAACGAGTCGATCCTGGAGCTCAATTGCCGTTCGCATTGAATCAAGGCCGAATTTAATGGCATCAACCAAGACATCTTCGCTCACCTCGCGGGCACCGCCCTCAAGCATGACGAGGTTAACGTCATATGCATTACCGCCGCTCCCGGGGACTACTTTTCGGCCGACGAGGAAGATATCGAGATCCCCATCCTCGGTTTCTGCCCACGAAGGATTGCAGATAAACGTTCCACCGACTCTGCCCACCCGAACACCGACAATAGGACCGTTAAAGGGAATATCGGATATCCCGAGAGCGGTCGACGCGCCGAGCATCGCCGCAACATCCGAACCGTTCTCACTGTCAAGCGAAAGAACCGTCGCCACAATCTGTGTTTCGTAATAATATCCCTTGGGAATGAGGGGTCGGATGGACCGGTCAATCAAGCGCGATGTCAGTATCTCTTTCTCGTTGGGACGTCCTTCTCTTTTAAAAAAACCGCCCGGAATTTTTCCCGCGGCAAATGTCATTTCCTGATAATCAACAGTAAGCGGAAGGAAGTCTATATTCTCACGCTTACTTTTTTCAGATACGGCCGTAACAAGCACAACCGTCTCACCGTATGTCACGAGGACGGCGCCATTCGCCTGACCCGCAACATAATTTACCTTGATTGATATGGGTCTCCCCGCAAAATCAGTTGAATAAATTTCACTCATTGTACTTTCATACCTCTTTCATTTATGTAGCATTCGTTTAAGATTACCGTCGAATCTCGAGGCGTTGAATGATCGTTCTGTATCGCTCCACCTCTTTGTTCTTCAGATAATCAAGCAATTTTCTCCTGCGCCCGACAAGCTTCAAAAGCCCTCGTCTGGAATGATGATCTTTTTTATGAATCTTGAAATGCTCTGTCAAATATTGAATTCTCGCACTTAAAAGAGCAATCTGAACTTCAGGAGACCCCGTATCGTTTTCATGAAGCTT
This sequence comes from Deltaproteobacteria bacterium, assembly GCA_011056835.1. GTDB lineage: Bacteria > Desulfobacterota > Syntrophia > Syntrophales > UBA6807 > DSDU01. The sequence goes on along the minus strand of DSDU01000141.1, from coordinate 32,842 downwards.
AAAATTGTCGATAACTTCCTTTTTTCTTTCTTCGTCTAACACCGTTCTCTATCCTCCCTTTATAAACTTATGATCTTCACTTTTATATTTTCGCATGTTATTGCTGTTTCAAAATCATTGACCATTGAAAACCCTTACAAGCCGGGCTACCGGGGCTGTTCTGTCCAGCAGCGGCAATGTTTCGCACCCCGTATCCATCCTTGCTATTGCGACAAGGCTGTTATTTTCAGCTTTGAACTGTACCAAATCTCCCGCATTAAATGAAGAAATATCACTGTTTTCAAAGATCTCAACCATGGGCTGACAACCGTTCCGAATCATTTTCTCAGTCGTATTATCAACCGGTATCGTCAAAACATCAGGCATCGCATCATCCAAGGGTATAACATTTTCCAAAAGATGTTTTTTTATCTCGTCATCTTTGAATCCATTGAGCGAAAGCGCATCACATTCCCGAAACCGTCCGCTTCGCGTTCGTCGTAATGCAACAACACAGGCCCCGCATCCCAGCCGACTCCCGATATCCGCACACAGCGCCCGTATATACGTTCCCTTCGAACAGGACAGGCAAAATGTTACGTACGGAACCGATATATCCTCAAGGTCAATAGTGAATATTTCAACAGCCCTCGGCGGCACATTGATGCTCACGCCTTCCCGAGTCCACTTATAAAGAGCCTTACCTTTAAATTTTACGGCGGAATAGCGGGGCGGTGTCTGTTCTTGTCTGCCGACGCAACTCATGACGGCGTATTCTATATCTTCCCTGTTACATCGAGGTTCTTGTTTCGATACGATATAACCGTCTGCATCAAGGGTATCCGTTTCAACTCCCAGGAGCATGACAACACGGTATTCCTTATCATCTTGTGCAAAGAACTGCGCCAGCTTTGTCGCCTCGTTCAAACAAATTGGAAGTACGCCCGTCGCAAGAGGATCCAGTGTACCCGTATGTCCTACCTTCCGTGGTTTCAAAACCTTTTTGATATGGCGAACGACATCATACGATGTTTTACCGGTCGGCTTATCAATGACAACAATACCATTCATAATAAAGAAGCCCGAAGAACATCCAGTAATTTCTTTTTAACCGCTCCTATATCCCCGGCAATTCTACACGCCGACGCATTAACATGCCCCCCACCGCCGAAATGCGCGGCGATCTTCTCAACATTGACGTCTCCTTTTGAGCGAAGACTGATCTTGTAATAATCCTCAGATATTTCCTGAAAGAGTACCGCAACGGTCACACTTCCCATTGAGCGGATCACATCGACAAAGCCTTCCGAATGTTCGGGCATAGCGCCGGTATTTCTCATCATCGTCCGTGAAACAACCATAACGCCCGTTTTAATATCCTCATAAAGCTCCAAGCTTCCCAGAGCCTCTCGTAAAAGCTGCATCTGCTCGTTCGATCGAGCCTCATAGACATTCTCGGCGACCCATCGAGGATCGGCACCTGCCTGCACCAGTTTTGAAGCAACTGTAAAGGTAAAACTTCCCGTGTTCGAATAGCGGAACGACCCCGTGTCGGTCAAAATCGCCGTGTAGAGATTCACGGCAATGTCCTTCGTTATGGTGACTCCCATATCATGCATAAGCCGGTAGAGAATTTCACCGGTGGAACTCGCATCAACATCGACCAAAGAATATGCTGAGAAAAAATCATTGGAAACGTGGTGGTCTATGTTAACAACCGTACCCATCACCCCGATTCGTGACCATTCGTCACCCACCCGCTCAAGATCGCTGCAATCCAAAAGAAAAACCGCATCATACCCATCAAGAGAGTCCAGGCTGTGAACGACTGTATCGATGCCCGGCAGAAAAGTGTATATTCGGGGAGTTTTATCCTGATTATAAATAACCGCTTCCTTGCCCATGTCACGCAGGGCATAATAGAGCGCCAGTTCCGATCCCAGGGCATCACCATCCAGTCGCACATGAGAGCTGATGAGGAATCGACTGCCCGATCGTATGATATCATGAATCTTCTTGATCATCAGAAGCCTCTTCCGTTTGAATCGACTCGAGGAGTCTGTCGATGCGGTCTCCATATTCAAAAGAACCGTCATAGGCGAAGATTATCTCGGGTACATACCTGAGCTGTACCTTTTTAGCCAATTCTCTTCTTAAAAACTTCGACGCACTCTTCAGGCCCTCGGCAATATCCTCACTGCAGGTTTCACCACCGAGGGGGACGAAAAAAATTCGTGCCATCCGGAGATCGCTGCTCATTTTGACGCCGGTAATCGTAATGTTACGGACTCTCGGGTCTCTCACATCCCGTAGCAAGATATCGGAAATTTCCATCCGTATAAGGTCACCTACCCTGTCGGCCCTCTTATAGCTCGAAGAACTTGTCATCGATATATCCATATCCACCATCCATAGCATCGGAAAGTTTGATGATCTCAATTTTTGAGTTGACCACATGAACGAGATTGAGTTCTTCTATAAAATGCATGATCGTATCCATCATGGAATTGACAAATCCTCCGTTATTTCCGACCACGGCGAACCCTATTTTCCCGTTTTTCCAGCTATCATGATCTCCTATCTCAGCTATGGAAATGTTAAATTTGTTCCGGGTCCGTTGTATAACCCTGCGCAGTACTCCCCGTTTTTCCTTGAGAGATCTGCTGTTAACGATAAAAATATCTATAATTCCAACACCAACTACCATTATGCAGATGTTAATCCAATGTCCTTTCCACTTCCTCTTTTACGTATGATTCAATGATATCCCCCACCTTTATATCATTGAACCCTTCGAGACCGATACCGCACTCAAAACCTGATTGCACCTCCCGGGCATCGTCCTTGAATCGTTTCAGAGATATCATTTTTCCATCATAGACAATAACGCCGTCTCTCACTAATCTGAGTTTCGAATTACGCGACACCTTACCATCAAGCACATAGCTTCCGGCAATTGTCCCGACTCTGGGAATCTTAAAGAGATCCCTGACTTCCGCACGTCCCTGCACGACATCTCTGTAGATCGGTTCGAGTAGCCCCACCATGGCGGCTTTCACATCGTTAATGGCATCATAAATAACATCGTACAGCTTTATTTCAACGCCTTCTTTCTCGGCGATTTCCGCAACTCGCGCATCCGGCCGAACGTTGAACCCTATAACAATCGCATCCGATGCCGATGCCAATAGAACGTCCGTTTCCGTCACGGTTCCGGTTGAATTGTGAATAATTTTCAGTTTAACATCATCGGTGCTTAATTTCAGAAGGGCATCGGCAATCGCTTCGATCGATCCCTGAACGTCTCCCTTGATAATGACATTGAACTCTTTAGCACCTTCCTTAATTCGATCGTATAACTGCTCAAGGGTGATCTTCGACGTCTGGGAAAGCTCCTTTTCCCTTTCCTTGACCGTTAGAAACTCCGCTATAGTGCGGGCCTTCTTTTCATCTTCCACACCGATGAAATCCATGCCGGCTCTAGGAACTTTCGAAAACCCGATGACTTCAACGGGCATCGATGGGCCGGCCAGACTTACCCGCTTACCCTTATCGTTCATCAAAGCCCTGACCCGACCATATTCCGTTTTCGACACAAAGGCATCCCCTTCATGTAATGTCCCTTCCTGAATGATCACCGTTGCAACAGGTCCTCTGCCTTTGTCAAGGCTTGCTTCGATAATAATCCCGCGGGCCGGCCGATCCGGATCCGCCTTCAATTCCATCATGTCCGCCTGAAGAAGAATAAGCTCGAGCAACTCCTCGATACCGATCCCCATCTTCGCCGAAACTTCCGCATAAATCGTATCTCCACCCCATTGTTCCGGTATAAGCCCCAGTTCGGATAATCGTTGTTTTATATGATCGGGGTTGGCTCCCGCTTTGTCAATTTTGTTGATCGCAACAATTATGGGAACACCGGCGGCCTTTGAGTGATTGATCGCCTCAATTGTCTGATCCATGACACCGTCATCGGCGGCAACAATAAGAATCACGATATCCGTAACCTGGGCTCCTCGGGCTCTCATCGATGTAAACGCCTCATGACCCGGCGTATCGACAAAAACGATATCCCGTTCGTTGATATGAACATGGTAGGCCCCGATAGCCTGGGTAATCCCGCCCGCCTCTCCATCCATGACCCGGGTCTCCCGTATCGCGTCGAGGAGCGATGTCTTACCATGATCCACATGTCCCATAACCGTCACCACCGGAGCTCGCGGCTTCAGCTTTTCCGGCGATGTTTCCATATGTTGGATGACGTCGTCATAATCGAATCCGGTCTGTTCTATCTGATATCCGAAATCGCCTGCAACCAGTGAGGCGACATCAAAGTCAATCGATTGATTGATGGTCACCATCATACCGAGCGAAATAAGCTTTGTGATAATCTCGTTCGCTTTTACTCCCATCTTCTTTGCAAGATCGCCGACACGAATCGCATCTCCTACCTTGATCCTCCTCTTGATCGCCTTTGGAGTTGTTATCTCCGTCTTTTTCATCTTGATGGGGGCTTCTTTCCGGGCTTCCCGTCGAGCCATTTTTTGATCCTCATCAATGTCACGGTCAATTCGTCGAGCTTTCCTTTCAACCCGCTGCTTTACAACAGCCTTCTTCTTTGTCGTGGGAAACTCATCGACAACGACTTCAACAGGCCGTTTCTTCTTATCCGGTTTTTTATCAACTTCCGCTTCGGGTTTTTCTTCGGAAGGAAGGGTTTCTTTCTCCTGCCGTTCAGTAAGCTTCTCCGCGACCACTGCAGCAGACGTTTCCTTGGGTTCGACTTTCTCTTTTGGCGGCGCTATCTTTGCTCCCGGCGCGGTTTGCACAACTTCCGCAGTCACAACCGATTCTAATTGTTTCTCGACAATCGATGATGCTGCAGGAGTCAGCGCATCACGTTGTTCCGGTGGTACCGGTTCCGACGGAACTTTATCGATCTTCCGTCGTTCTTTGTCTTCCTGCCTGACTTTTATTGATTCCGACTTATCAGTATCACGTATGGTGGCTTTGACTGCATCAGGAATCTCAGGTTTCTTGACCCCCTCAACCGACGGCACTGCAACCTCGTCAACGGCAACCACCGCTTCTTCTTTTTCTTCCGTCAGTTCGGTCACAATAACAGGCTCTTCAATGATCCTTCTCCTTCGAATCACCGTCGACTTGACCCGTTCCTCGACGACTTTCCGCTCGCCCAAGGTAAACTCCTGCCTGATCCGCTTAACATCATCATCTGAGAGAGTGCTCGAATGTGACTTAACGGCAATACCGAGTTTTTCTATACGAGCGATAAAATCCTTACTGTCGATGCCGAATTCTCTGGCCAGTTCGTAAACTCTAGTCTTTGACATTCTTTAAAGCTCCTGCCTGCAGTTTTGCCCATCACCCATTCTCTAGGCATCATGCCCGTTATTTTCACGAGCCAAAATTTTGGCTGCCTCGTCAATCCACAGTGACAGCTTTTCCTTGCTCAGCCCCTGTATGGTCGGTAAAAGTGAGATCAGTTCGGGATCCGCTGAGGCCAATATTTTTATATCCTTGAACCCCTCTTTATACAACATCTCTGCGGTCGTCTCATCCATGTCCGAAATCTGCAATAATGACTCATACTCTTTACCCCTTCGACCTTCCGTCATAGCATCACTTTTAACATCTATCTTCCATCCGGTAAGTCGCGCCGCCAGCCTGACATTCTGTCCACTCTTACCGATGGCAAGAGAAAGTTGATCATCAGGCACGATGACTTCCATCGACCGAGATTCATCATCCATGTAAACCCTGCCGACTTTTGCCGGGGACAAGGCACTGCATACATACTGAACCTGATCCTCCGTATAGGGAACAATATCTATTTTTTCTCCCCGCAATTCCTGCACAACGCTCTGTACGCGGGACCCTCTCATGCCGACACACGCGCCAACGGGATCAATATCCTTATCCTTTGTCTTGACGGAAATCTTCGACCTGTTTCCCGGCTCACGTGCCACGCTGACGATTTCAATCAATCCCTCTGAAATTTCCGGCACTTCAATTTCGAAAAGCGTATTCAAAAAATTCGGATGCGTCCTGGAAAGAATAATTTGCGGTCCTTTTGATATTCGTTTGACATCGCATATATACGCACGAATCCGATCTCCCCGCTTGAATGTTTCCTTATGAATCTGTTCGTTTGGCGGAATGATTCCTTCCGCTCTCCCGAGGTTAACGATAATGCTCCCACCCTCAAAACGCTGAACGAAACCATTTATCAACTCACCCTTACGATCCTTGTATTCGTCAAAGGTTCTATCTCGTTCGGCATCCCTCACCTTCTGAATAATAATCTGTTTCGCTGTCTGAACAGCAATTCGCCCAAAAGTGTTCGCCTCAATTTTCAAACCGAGGCTGTCACCGAGTTCCGCGTCTTCATCGAGCGTTTCCCGGGCATCTTCCAATGAAACCTGTGTGTCCGGATTTAAAACGTTCTCGACGACAGTCATAAAGCGGAAAACCTCGATTTCTCCCATATCCTCGTTAAAATGTGCTTCCATATCCAGATTTTGTCCCAGCTTTTTTCTAGCCGCTGTCAAAACAGCCGTCTCGAGTGCTTCAATGATGATTTCTTTTTCTATTCCTTTATCTTTTCCTAACTGTTCGATCAGGCGTTTTAAGTCTGGCAACATGTATATTTTCCTCCACCTTCTATTGCGTATGCATCATAGTTCATATTCGAGATTTGCCTTTGCGACGAGTTCCCTCGGTATGTAGTAGCGTATTCCTTCGTCTTCCACGACGAGTGTTTTTGCATGGTCAATGTCTATGAAGTCAACAAGCGTACCTCGGAAATTCCGCTTTCCCTCAAAGACGTTATACATACGTATTTTTACCCTTGCCCCTCGATACGCAAGAAAGTGTTTGTCCTTAACGAGAGGGCGATTCAAGCCGGGCGATGAAACTTCAAGATTATATGGTCCCGGCGGAATGTCGTAAACATCAAGTACATCGCCGATCTGATGACTTATATCGGCACAATCGTCGATGGTAACACCGCCTTCCTTGTCAATGTACAGCCTTACCAGCCACCGAGACTTCATCTTAAGGCACTCCGCATCGACCAATTCCATATGTTCCGCCTCAACTATCGGTTCGACAAGAGTAAGTATCTTCTCTTTATATGTATGATGCCTGCTATTCATTGTATTACCGCAAAATAAAAAAGTGGGCAGTGCCCACTCAGTACATGAGAGCTAAATTTTCCCAAGATTAACACACAAAAAGGGGGATTTCAAGAAAAATATGGAGCGGGCGATGGGAATTGAACCCACGACGTTCAGCTTGGGAAGCTGACATTCTACCTCTGAATTACGCCCGCTTCTCGATCACCATACCCAGCGCTCTGTACGGCGTATACAATTCACGAATGGCATTGATTTGTCAAGTTTTTTTATGGGTGCCTGCGCTTTGTGTCTTCCTGATAACAATCGAGCGTCCATGAGCTTCAAGACCCTCCATTTTGGCAAATCGCGTTATGCTGTCTCCATATTTTCTCAGTGCTTCCCGTGAGAAGGAAATGATACTGGTTCGTTTAATGAAATCATACACACCGAGCGGAGAGGAAAAACGGGCAGTTCCTCCAGTGGGAAGGATATGATTGGGTCCGGCTATATAGTCACCTACGGCTTCAGGCGTGCTGGAACCAAGAAATACAGCCCCGGCATTTTTTACTTTCTGAAGCAGTTCACGAGGATTCTCAACCATAAGTTGAAGGTGCTCCGGAGCAAAGCCATTGGCAATATCAACCGCTTCATCAATATCTGTCGTTACGATAACGGCTCCATATTGCTGTATTGCCGCTCGTGCTATGGAGCTTCTTGCCAGAACGTCCAACTGTGATTGAACCTCGGCCGAGACAACACGGGCAAATTCGGCAGACGGGGTCACCAGGATGGCGCTCGCCATCATGTCATGTTCGGCCTGTGAAAGAAGATCCGCCGCCACCAGGTCAGGTCCGACTGTTCCATCGGAAATAATAACAATTTCACTTGGGCCGGCAATCATATCAATGCCGACCCTCCCATATACCATCATCTTTGCCGTGGCCACATAAACATTGCCGGGACCGACGATCTTATCCACCCGGGGGATTGACTCGGTGCCGTAGGCCAGTGCGGCAACCGCCTGGGCCCCCCCGATTTTGAATATTCTATCGACGCCGCTTAATCGAGCAGCCGCAAGCACCAGGGGGTGTATTTTACCGTCCCGGGCAGGCGAAACAAGGCAGAGTTCATGGACACCGGCAACCTTTGCAGGGACGGCAGCCATGAGAACCGTTGAAGGATAGGCCGCAAGCCCTCCGGGGGCATAGATGCCGACCCGGGCGATCGGATTAATGAGCTGTCCAAGTTCTATTCCGTCTTCGTCCGTATCAAGCCACGATGACACAATCTGTTTTCGATGGAATGCTTCGATACGCCGCGCCGCTTCTTCGAGAATTGCGAGGTCGGACTTTTCTACACCCGCCGTCGCCGCAGTTATCTCATCATCCGATACTTCAACGTTTCGGAGATCAATAGATGTACCGTCGAATTTTCTTGTGTATTCAAACAATGCCGCATCACCGCGCTTCGCCACATTCGTTATGATATCTTCAACGGCACGGCATATTGTCCGATCCACTCCTTCTTTCCTGTTCCTGATGCGATCAAGTTCCACACTGAACGATTCATCGGTCGTACTTACAATTCTCACGCTAGTCTTTTATCCTCTCTATCCGGGCTCCGAGCGAAGACAACTTTTTCTCTATTCGCTCATACCCCCTGTCGATGTGATATACTCGGGACACTTCGGTTTTTCCCTCTGCAACCAAGCCGGCAAGAATCAGTGATGCCGAAGCCCGTAAATCGGTAGCCATGACCGGGGCACCGCTCAACTTTCGCATTCCCTTAATAACGGCGCTGTTACCTTCAATGATGATATCGGCCCCCATGCGCATGAGTTCATTGACGTGCATAAACCTGTTTTCAAACACCGTTTCCGTTATCACACTGATGCCGCTTCCCACCGTCATCATGGCGATCATCTGCGCCTGAAGATCCGTCGGAAAGCCCGGATAGGGCAAGGTTTTCACATCGACGCTCATTATCTTCTCTCCACCTCTGACGTGCAGACCTCCCGGAATGGAATCAATGATCATGCCCGTTTCCGTCAATTTGGCAATCAGGGGTTCGAGATGACTCGGGTCACAGTTCAATATCTTTACCTCTCCACCGGTAATGCCGGCTGCAATCATGAAAGTCCCCGCCTCTATTCTGTCGGGTATTATTGTCGCCTCAACAGGACGGAGAGAGGTCACACCTTCTATAACGATTCTATCGGTGCCGGCACCACTGATCTTCGCCCCCATATCGGTTAATACCCGGGCCAAATTTACCACTTCCGGTTCACGCGCGGCATTTTCAAGAATGGTCGTCCCATCAGCCAAGGTCGCCGCCATCATAATATTTTCGGTTCCGGTAACCGTTGATATATCAAAGTATATTTTCGCACCCCGTAATCGGGATACCCTGGCATCTACGTAACCATCTCTAAGCTCTATTTCCGCCCCCATCTCCCTGAGAGCCTTGAGGTGCAAATTGACGGGCCGCGCTCCAATGGCACACCCTCCGGGTAGAGATACACGAGCCCGGCCCTCCCTCGCAACAAGAGGACCCAGCACGAGAATGGAAGCTCTCATCGTCTTCACGAGATCGTATGAAGCCTCACAATTCTTAATTGATCCGGCATTCACCCCGAGGGAACCCGCACCCTCGCATTCCGCCCCCAGACTCGTCAGCATTTTTTTGATTGTCGTGATATCGGCCAGATCAGGCACATTGTGGAACAGATTCCACCCCTCGGTAAGAAGGGATGACACAATAATAGGAAGCGCGGCGTTCTTGGCCCCGCTGATAGAAACCGATCCCATTAAACGCTCCCCACCATGTATGACGATCCTATCCATCGTCACTCCTTTCTTCTCGCCATGATAATCCTATCAATTCCAGCATAGTCACATCGGGTGCCAATATAATCATACTTTTCGCTTTGTCTCAACATCCTTTCCACCGCTTCACGCTGACCATAGCCGATTTCCATAACGAGCCCCCCCCCTTTTCTTATACAGGGAACGGCGCCGTTGATAATGTCACGATGAAATTCCGTGCCCTTGGGACCGGCGATCAGTGCCGCTTTCGGTTCGAATTCTCTTACGTCTGTAGAGAGATGCTCATAATCATGTTCCGATATATACGGCGGATTGGAAATGACAAAATCAAAGGCATCCTTCAGCGGTTCACAGAGGTTGCCACAGAAGAAAAATATTCGTGAGGACACGCCATGTTGTCGTGCATTTTTTCGTGCAACCGTAAGGGCCGCCCTTGAAATATCCATCGCAAAAAAACGCCCGCTCTTCAGTTCCGACGCCAGCGCAACACTGATGGCCCCGCTTCCGGTTCCGATTTCCAGTATTTTCATCCCGGACATCCGGTTTCGTTGTACCAGTTTTACAACGGTCTCAACAAGCAATTCCGTCTCCGGCCGCGGAATTAAAACCGATTGATTGACCTCAAATTCCAGGGACCAGAATTCCTTCCTTCCGATTATATAGGCAACGGGTGCACCGGTAATCCTTCTGGCAAGTCCCTGATTGATAGAGTTTAATTCCTCAAAAGTCGGTACATAGTCACCGTCACGGTAAAGTGCGACACGGTCCCGATTGAGATAATAACCAATGATCACCTCAGCATCAAGCCTGGCAGTGGGAATTCCCTGCTTTCGCAATGTCGCTTCCATATTTTTTATTATATCGAAAACGGATTTTTGAGAGGATTCAGTCAATACGCTACCACCTGTACTTCTTTCATAGTTTGAACCGTCGGCCTGTTCATCGGTCAATGGCGGCATCATCATGGGTGCAACTGAAAAAGTTTCTTCGCTGAGTCTTCCCCCAAAACCTGTTCACACGTAATTCGGAATGTTCGACCGTATGGTCGTCGAAACTCTACGTTGCATGAGTGTTTCCTTGTATTTTGTATAAATATGAGGGAAACTCCGTCATGGTTTGACAGGCGGATGTCCTCGACGGAATCTCGACTCCAGTGAAGACCTGCGGTCTTCCACTTTTATCGCGGACAAACAAAAAAAGAGAAATTTTCGTCATGTGTCAAAATGAAGCGGCTTTGAGTGATTCCGCCTGATAGTGGGTAATGAGGGCATCGACCATTTCCTGTATGTTGCCATTGATGATGTTTTCCAGATTATACAAGGTCAGTCCGATCCGGTGATCGGTAACTCGTCCTTGAGGAAAATTATACGTTCTGATTCTCTCACTTCGATCACCCGTTCCGACCTGATTTTTTCTTTCCTGCGAAATCTTGGCATTTTGTTCTTCCTGCATGCGATCCAGCAGACGCGCTCGAAGCACCTTGAGGGCCTTGGCTCTATTTTTATGCTGAGATTTTTCATCCTGACACGTAACGACCAAGCCCGTCGGCACATGAGTGATCCGCACGGCTGAGTCAGTTGTATTAACGCTCTGACCGCCATGACCGGTGGAACGATAAACATCTATCCTCAAATCGTTGGGATCGATATCGACTTCCACGTCTTCCGCTTCCGGAAGAACCGCCACCGTCACCGCCGAGGTATGAATCCGTCCCTGTGCTTCAGTAGCCGGCACCCGTTGAACGCGATGAACGCCGCTCTCGTACTTTAATTTGCTGTAGGCGCCCTTTCCCTCGATCAGCAATATAACTTCCTTAAATCCACCCATGCCGCCCGAAGGACTTGAACTGACCACATCAACCCGCCATCCGTATTCAGCGGCATAGCGCCCATACATCCGAAAGAGATCGGCAACAAACAGCCCTGCTTCTTCGCCTCCTGTCCCCGCCCTGATTTCGAGAAAGACATTCCGTTCGTCATTGGGATCTTTCGGCAGCAACAGAATCTTAAGCCTCTTTTCAAGTTCGTCGATTGTCTCACGAAGGTGCGGAACTTCTTCTTTTGCCAGTTCTCGCAATTCCGCATCACCACCACGGAGCAGTTCCTGGTTTTCTTCAAGTTCCTGCCGCTTTTTTTCGTAGTCTCTATAAACGGTTACAATATCTGAAATATCTGCATGTTCTTTCGCATATTTTTGAAACTCGGTCCGGTTGTTCACCACGGCGGGATTACTCAACAAACCTTCGAGTTCATTGTATCGTTCTTCAATTTGGTGCAGCTTCTTAAACATACGAGTCCTTTCGATGGTACAAGGATTGGTTCGAAGGGGTGTGGAACTACAGATGGGACCAGCTCCGGAGAAACGGAGGGTTCTTGGCATCGCTAGACATAATCATGGATGATAAACGGCTATATGTCATTATTTAACCTGATCGGGACGACCTATCGGAATCACTTTTTATTTGTTTTATTGATACCGGCATATTTTTTCTTGAAACTTTCAACCCTGCCGGCAGTATCAATGATTTTTTGTTTTCCCGTCACGAAAGGATGGCAATTGGAACAAATTTCCACTTTAATATCCTTTTTCGTCGATTTTGTGTTGATGACGTTTCCGCACACACAGGTAATGGTTGCGTCTGCGTATGCCGGATGAATGCCTTTTTTCATTGTACCTCATACCTCCTTGCTAAAGCCATGATACACCGTCCGTTCGATCAGCGGAAACGGTATTATATTCATTTCAAAACAATTTTCAAGTTTTTTAATGTATATGACCAAAAAAATCATTATTGATTCATAGAATCGAAAAATTCCTGATTGGTTTCAGTTTTTTGTATTTTATCAATGATAAATTCCATGGCATCAACAGGATTCATCTCCTGAAGGAGTCGTCGAAGAATCCATATCCTATTTAAATGTTCTTTCGGCGTGAGCAACTCTTCTTTTCTGGTGCCGGAGCGGATGATATCAAACGCCGGGAAAATCCGACGATCGGCTATGCGGCGATCAAGATGGAGTTCCATATTCCCGGTTCCCTTGAATTCTTCAAAGATAACTTCATCCATTCTACTGCCCGTTTCGATGAGAGCAGTAGCGATAATGGTCAGACTGCCCCCGTTTTCAATATTCCTGGCGGCTCCGAAGAATCGCTTCGGCTTATGAAGAGCGTTTGAATCAACGCCACCGGAAAGAACCTTGCCGCTGGGCGGTACGACGGCATTGTAAGCCCGGGCAAGTCGGGTGATGCTGTCAAGGAGAATCACCACGTCTCTCTTATGCTCAACCAGTCGTCGAGCCTTATCAAGGACCATTTCGGCTACCTGAATGTGTCGTGAGGCCGTTTCGTCGAACGTGGACGAAATTACCTCCCCCTTGACGCTTCGCTGCATGTCGGTGACTTCTTCCGGCCGCTCGTCGATAAGAAGGACCATCAGGATAACTTCTTCATGATTTTCTGTGATACTATTGGCGATATCCTGGAGAAGCACCGTCTTACCTGCCCGGGGAGGCGACACAATCAGCCCTCTCTGTCCCTTTCCGATGGGGGTAAAAAGGTCCATGATCCGAGTTGAATAATTCTCGTTGTCCGATTCCAGCATTAATTTTTCTTCGGGGTAGAGAGGAACAAGATTGTCAAAAAGAATTTTATCCTTCGCCAGCTCTGGAGATTCAAAGTTTACAGAGTTGACTTTAAGAAGAGCAAAGTATTTTTCACCGTTTTTCGGTGGTCTGACCTCTCCGGAAACCGTGTCTCCTGTCCTGAGATTAAATCGCCGTATCTGAGAGGGTGACACATAAATATCATCAGGCCCGGGAAGGTAATTATAGCCGACGGACCTGAGGAATCCGAAACCGTCGGGCAGAGTTTCCAGCACGCCTTCTTCCTCAATCGTCCCATCACGTTCAGCATATGCCTGGAGGATTGCAAATATAAGATCCTGCCGCCGCATCGCCGCCGCATCGGGAATATTGAGTTCCTTTGCCACTGCCGTCAATTCATTGATTGATTGCTTTTTAATCGCCGAAAGATTCATAATCCTTTCCTTACAAAAGAATACCCCACAAGACGTAAAAATGTTTCCTCTGATTTCAAGACCCTACGGCATGTATTTCAATCGCTCCCGAGCTTCTTGGGAACTCATTAATAATGCAGAAAAATTCTCTGGATACAGTCAATCGGTGGTTGCTGAGAACTGTGGAAACACTTCAACAAGGAAGGGTTTTACATATTTTTTAAGATAGGGCTTTAATATATCAATCACACCATCGTGTCAAGCTAATTTTTTTGATTTATCCGTCTCCCGATGAACCGGATGCCTATCGGCCATGATACTGATTTTACGTAGGTTTACCGGATCATAAGAAAACTGATCTGTCTCCCCGTATGCCCCCCCTCGCCTCGATGTGAAAAGAAGGTATCCCGGTGACATGATGTGCATATCCCTGCCTCAACAAGATTGATGGGCGGGACACCGGCATTCAGTATCTGCAGACGGTTGGTCCGAGGCAGGTCAAACATCCAGCGACCATGATTAGCGGATGGTGTAAACACTCCGGCGGCATCATCCTTCACGGCATCCCGAACAACTCGGTCCACCTCATAACAACAGGGACCTATCGCCGGCCCAACTGCCACGATAAGATCCTCCGCTTTTGTGGAAAATCTTTCCACGAATCGACATACAGCCTTGGCTGCGATCCTTTTTGCGGTTCCTCTCCACCCGGCGTGGACCACACCGATTATGTTCCGTATCGGGTCAAAAAGAAAAACGGGGACACAATCCGCCGTTTTAATCCCAACGGCAAGACCTGACCGGTTCGTAATAATGGCATCATAGTCACCGTTCCGCACGGCATTGACATCGGTTGATTCATCAATAATGAGAATCCCATCGTCGTGAACCTGATTCACCGTGCAGAAACTTTCCCTCGGAATCTTGAAGGCATCGGAGAGAATTGCCCAATTTTTCACAACCTGCTCGTCCCCGTCACCTTCACTGACACTGAAATTGAAATTCGAGAAACGTCCCTGACTGACACCGCCCCAACGGGAACAGAAGGCATGGACAATCGAATTGTACCGTTTCAGAAGCACCGCCTCCAGATACTTCAGATTTCCTCTCTGTGAATATATAAACACAGCTCTATTCCCTTCCACGTTACATCAGCAATTTTTCTTCGTCACATATTCGGTAAGATCCGAACACACCGAGGCCATATCAGGGGGCAGCGGCAATGAGAATTCCATACATTGACCGGTAACGGGGTGGCAAAATCCGATGCCGCTTGCATGGAGCGCCTGTCGTTTCAGCCGTCCCACTATGGATCGTGGCGTTGCGTCGCGTATCTCCCTCAATTTCTTTCCGGCACCACCATAGACGGTATCTCCCACAAGGGGATATCCCTGTGAACTGAGATGCACACGAATCTGATGGGTCCGTCCCGTTTCAATCGCAACATTGAGGAGTGTTACATAACCGAATCGCTCGGCAACAGTCCACCGGGACACGGATACCTTTCCGCTTCTTCGTGAGACAGTCATTTTCTTGCGATCCTTCGGATGTCTCCCGATAGGCAGTTCGATCACTCCCGATTCTTCTGAGACATCGCCGTGCACCAGCGCCTCGTATATTTTTCTTACACGACGATCTTTAAATTGCGCCGACAAACTGCTATGGGCGTAATCTGATTTCGCCACAACCAAGAGTCCCGAGGTACCTTTGTCCAGACGATGAACAATTCCCGGCCTCAACACCCCGCCGATTCCCGAGAGGTTTTTGCAGTGAAATAAAAGGGCATTCACCAGGGTTCCCTGATAGTTGCCCGCAGCAGGATGTACCACCATACCCGCCGGTTTATCGACAACGACGATTGATTCATCTTCGTAAAGTATCGCAATGGGGATATCCTCGGGAGTAACGGCATATGCTCTCGGCGGTTCCCGCGTCAGCACAACCGAATCCCCACTTTTTACGGGATGACTCGGCTTGACGACCGCATCGTTGACGCGGACCCGACCCTCTGCAATCATCCGCTTGATCTGTGATCGTGAGAAACCTGATTCTTTGTCCGAAAGAAACACATCAAGCCGGAGCCCGTATTCAGCCTCGGCCACCTCATAAATATCCATTTTCAGTTCTTGATCGTTCATGGATTCCCTGAAATCTCGCCACACATCAGGTGAAACCATCATGGCCGTCGAGATGCTTGAGCCCCTCTCGGATAAAAACAAATTCCGATTCATCAATTGTCCGAATATCAAAAAGAATCTCTTCCTCGGCAATTCGGGCAATAACGGGAACATCAAGAAATCGCAGACGTTCACCCAGCCTGCCTGCCGACATGTTTCGGGCAGTAATCCCGAGAAGGACGGTGGGAATCTCCTGTGTCGGCAAAGAACCTCCGCCGGCCATGGAATTTCCTTTTTTCAGGACAATGTCGAAATGCTTGAGGGATAAATTTTTTAGGATTCGCAATAGCTTTCGGGCTTTTTTTTCAACTGCTTTCACGGAGGTCGTCAGTAATTTCATCCCCGGAACAGCGGCAAGGGCATCACCATTTGTCAAATAGTATCGCATGGTCGCTTCGAGGGCGGCAATGGTGAGCTTATCGATTCTCAATGCTCGATTGAGGGGATTTTTTTTGACTCTTTCAATAATCTCTTTCCTGCCGAGTATAATGCCAGCCTGGGGACCTCCCAGGAGCTTGTCTCCGCTGAACGTAACAATATCGACACCTGACTTCAACGCTTCCTGCACCGTGGGCTCCCGGTCAAAGCCGTATGGTCTCAAGTCGATAAAACATCCGCTCCCCAGATCGTTCATGACGGGAAGGCTTCTCTTCATGCCAAGATCGGCCAGTTCTGACAGTTCGACATCTTCGGTAAAACCGGCGATTCTGAAATTACTGGTATGGACCTTGAGAATCAACCCGGTGTTGTCTCCGATGGCCTGTTCATAATCAGAAAGGTGAGTCCGGTTTGTCGTTCCCACCTCTTTGAGTATGGCCCCGCTTTTTTCCATAACTTCGGGTATCCGAAATGCGCCGCCGATTTCGATCAGTTCGCCTCGGGAAACAATGGCTTCCTTCCCCATTGCCAGCGTATTCAGAACGAGGAGAACTGCCGCCGCATTGTTATTAACAACGACGGCATCCTCAGCTTCGGTAATGGCGCAGAGGATGTCCCGAACATGATCATAACGCAAGCCGCGCTTCCCTGTAGTGAGATCGAATTCGATATTTGAATAGCCTCGACTGATTTCAACAATCCGCCTCAATGCCTCTTCGCATAACGGCGCCCGCCCAAGATTAGTATGGAGAATGATACCGGTTGCATTAACAACCCGCTGGAGACTGGGGGTATGCAACCTCTCTATCCGTTCCCTCACTCGATGAGCCGCGGTTTCAGCGGAGAGTTCCTGCAATGAAACGGTTTTCTTTTTTTCCACCGCCATGACGGCCCCCCGCATCTCGGCGACAACGGATCGACAGGTGTCGACAACAAAGTCCCTCGGGGCCAAATCCAGTAAGCGGTCCCGTTCAAGGATCAATACGATTTCATCTATCTTGGGAAGCTGTTTCAGGAGGTTGATCGTGGTATCGTCCATGGCATTGTTCCTGTTTTCTCGTATTTATCGGTGATCCCCGCTCATCCGAGGCAAAAGGCTCTGAAATTATTCACAGCGGTGAAGAATTCCCTCATCATGATAACCCAGTAATACCGCCCCCGGCCGGTAAGGTACAAGGTTCCCCGGCGATATCGCAAACCGCCGGCTATCATAAATGCTGCAATATCCGGCCAGAGATACCGGATAAGACGTTTGCCATACTGTGCCCGAACCGGAGCAATCGCCAGTTCCAGCCCGAATAGTTTCATGATGAAATCATATCGAATCCGGTCCTGAAGAGAAAATCTACGGGAAGCCATCAGCGGGATCTCATTCCTTTTCAGCCGTTCAATGTACTCCTGAAGATCAAATGTGTTAGCGTAACATATACCGTTCATATAGCCAATAGACCCGCTGCCCACTCCTGCATATTCATCATAGTCGACGATGTACTCGTCGATCATGCTCTCTTTCCGTGAAAAGCACCACGCAGATGAGAATCGATATTCGGGAAGAAGTCTTTCAACGATACGGTGATACATACGCCGCTCTTTTCGATAATCGACGATTCCGAGGGTTTTCTCAACAATGTTTCTCGTCAGATCGGAAACCATGAGAGGGTAATACGTGACCTGATCCACACCGGTTTCGAGGAGCAGCATGAGGTCCCGATCAAGCCCTTCATCGGTCTGAATGGGAAAATTAAAGATCATATCAGCATTCAGCGTATCAAAGTACCCCGTCGTCGCTTTTAACCGCTCAACGTTTTTCGATCCGCTCCCATATTTTTCAAACCGACCCATTGCACGGAGCAGATTATCATCGAAACTCTGGATTCCCACGGAAAGCCTGTTCACTCCCACCCGCTGCAGCACCATCAATCGATCGGGCGTGAGGTGATTCGGATTGGTTTCAACGGATATTTCACGGACAGAGAAATAGTCTTTCGCCGTTTCGAGGGTTTTTTCCAGTTCATCCATAAGAACCGTCGGCGTCCCGCCCCCTACATAAATGCCTCCAAAATTATAGGATCGTTCTTTATAAAGGAACAGTTCATTCCTGAGAGCGGCAAAATACTTTCGACAGAGCGATTCCTCGAAACGAACCCGATTAAATGAACAATAGGGACAAAGTTGCTCACAGAACGGCACGTGGATATACAACAGGCGTGATCCAGACGTATCACAGACCGGCATGTGAGGATGAAGCCCGGCTTCAAACTGCATGGAACGGGAGAAAACCCGCCGCGCTTCCTGCGCTATCAAACGACAGATCACCGTCTTCCATCCTTTCACAAAGTCATTTACTCATGTCTTCCTTTATCAGGAAACATCATTGGATGCATGAACAGGCTGCACGAAGTATCCGTTTAAATTTTCCATCGGAGAAAGCTTTCCATTAACAGATATAAATCGATCGATCAAGAATTCTTATAGCTCTCAACATCTTGAAAAAAGGAAAGGATGGTGTTATGAAAATCGTGATTTTATCAATTTTGTATAAAGGTGCCGAATGATGCAAAACAAGAAAACCTGGAAACTATGGGAAAACGAAAAAATCAATGAGGAAGAAACAGAACTCCTCAGGAGAAAATCCGATGAGATACCGATTCCTTTCAATGAGGAAGGTAAACAGGATATTCAGACCCTGGTCGAGTGTTTTCTCGGCCGGGATGATGCCGTGGGGCTTGCCGCACCTCAGATCGGAATAAGCAAAAAAATCGTTGTTTTTAAAAACAAGAATTTCGATGAGAAGTCACGTGTCAAAAACGAGAAAGATTATGATGTGCTCGTAAATCCGAGGATAACCCAGATACGAGGCGACAAGGAAACAACGACGGAAGGATGTCTTTCATGCCCCGATGTCAGCGTTGAAGTATCCCGCCATACTGAAATCAAGGTCAAGGCATACGATCGGCACGGCAATAAAATTAATAAGCGATACACGGGGTTTCTCGCCAGGGTCGTCCAGCATGAACTTGATCACCTTGAGGGAAAATTGATCATTGATCACGGAGGATCAATCTATATCCCGAAGGAAAAACAGAAATTCTTCAATAATTATTTCAAGGAATGAAAAATCGTATCCTTAATATAAAAAAACGGGGAAGGGGCGCCGCAAAGCGCCCCTTTTTATTCAAAAATATCTTGTCCGTTTGTAATATTACATCCCATCGGTCCGGGCGATGGAAATTATATCAAATTCGGAATTCAGATCATCGCCGTTTATTCACTCGGCAAAGCCGAATGCCGTCGTGGTTTTCGTACACATCTCATCGATAAAAATGCGGCGCCGGCAAATCTTTCACGGTCACCAGGCCTGGTCGAGCGGCAACAACGCCGGGAACTGAATTCACAAGAATTGCCGCAGTCGCCTGATCCCCCGCAACGCCGCCTTCAACTTTCAGACTGATGCTCGGATTTCCCTCAATGAAAATCGCGTCGTGAGGATCATCGGCACCGACATACATTCTGAGATCAAGAGAAATA
Source organism: Deltaproteobacteria bacterium (assembly GCA_011056835.1). Classification (GTDB taxonomy): domain Bacteria; phylum Desulfobacterota; class Syntrophia; order Syntrophales; family UBA6807; genus DSDU01. Next base: position 12,804 of record DSDU01000141.1, on the reverse strand, counting down.
ATCACCGATGTTCCCAGAAATCCCTGTGCAATGTGTTTGATTCCAAGAACATCACCCGGGTTCAGGTCAAAATAATCGGTTTTCACCGCCTGTTCCGCCACCACCGGATCAATGGTTTCCTCAATCCTGTCGAGGGATATGCCGAGATAATGGGCAACAAACTGGAGAGATTCCACAAGACCCACGTGCCCCAGCATTTTCTGCGACACCCGTTCCCTGAAAACATGGGGAGACAAACCGGCTCCCACTTTTCTCTGAAGGGGCAGGCGTCTCGTACCGGCATCGACATACCGTTCCACCCTGACGGTGGTTACATCCTTACAGACCCCGGTGAGATAGAGAGGGAGTGCATCCATAATAAATCCCGGGTTGACGCCTGTTCCCAGAACGGTGACGCCGCTTTCCCGCGCCGCTGCATCCAGACCCTTTGCCGACGCTTCGTTCGCTGTAAACGGGAACGACAGTTCCTCGCTTGAGGAAATGACGTTGATCCCCGATCCGATAATTTCTTCCAGTTGCGAATAGATGGTCATAATTCTTGAACCGGCCGTGTGAATAACAATGTCCGCAGATTCAGAAGAAAAAAGATCCTGTGCCCGATCCGTCACAACAATGCCGAGAGTATCATCAAGCCCCAGAACCGCTCCCAGGTCACGCCCCGCCTTATCTTCCGAGATGTCAACCGCTCCGACGATTTGCAGATTTTTTTTCGACAAAACAAGTTTTGCGGTCTCTACCCCGATGGGGCCGAGACCATAGTGAATCACTTTAATTTTCTCATCTACCATTTTCTTACTATCTCCCGCCTTCACAAACATCTTATAGAGTGAATTGTTATGACGATAACACCGCCCGCGCTCTTCTCCTCCGCTGTGAAACATATACGATCATTAACAGGAAAATACCTGAAATATCGGAATAAAGCTCGGGATAAAAAAGACATATCGTGGCTATGCCGGTTAACAGCCGCTCGATAAGAGTGGATTTGAAGGTTAAATATCCGATCACTGTCGACCCCAGCGCAATTACACCGACGACCAGCGTCACCAGAACATGAGCAAACCTAACATAATCAAAGGCCATCGTCCCGTCGAGAAGTGTGGGCAGCCACAGGACAATGGGGGCCGATACAAGAATGAAAGGGATGGCGAAACCTGCCGACGCAAGACCGAATGCGGTAAATCCCGTTCGAAAGGGATTTGCGCCGGAAATTCCCGATGCAGCATACGCCGCCAGCGCCACCGGCGGCGTCACATCCGCCAGGACGGCATAAAACAGGACAAACATATGAGACACCAGGGGATGAATTCCCCACTGTAAAAGCGCAGGCGCCGCAATCATCGATGCGATGATGTACTGGGCAGTCGTGGGAATTCCCATACCGAGAATAAAGCAGGCGATGGCGGTAAAGAAAAGGGTGAAGAAAAGGGCCACACCGTCGACGCTCAACAGGTGCATGATGTCCATACTTGTCACGAAGGCGGCAACAACATGAGACAGTTCAATAACGGCGGCGGCAAATTTTAAGCCCAGCCCGGTTAGTGTCGTCGCGCCCACAATAAAGCCGATGCAGGCACAGGCCGCCCCGATGGCAAGGGCATTCTTCGTTCCCAACTCCAGCGTGTCCAGAATATCGGTTACCTTCATTCTGCTGTCTTTGAAAAAGACTCCGATGGCGATAACCGCCATAGTCGTCCAGAAAGCACAGAGGGACGGTTCCAGTCCCCACAGAAGGAGTATCACCAGCACGACATTCGGTATTATCCCCAGAAACCACGAAGGCCTGTCGGTCTTCTTGAATGTGTAGTAGAGCCCCGCACCGAGACAGACAATCCAGATGATTGAAAAGAGCGTAATATGGCTCATCGGATTGACTCTTACAAGAACAGAAGGAATCGACAGAAAAACGGCTATGAGGAAGGGATATGTTCTGCCATGAATCTGCCCCACCGCGACGGAATAAATGATTCCCCAGAACGCCGCCAGGAACGGGCTGCTGCCTGAGATCAACAGGTAGATAATAATGAAAAGGGGCATCAACAAAAGCCACCGTTCCTTTATGACAACCGCCAGTTTCGGCAGTGTCTCCCGGGGCAGACCGACCAACCCCTGTTTTTTCGCCTCCAGATGGACCATTGTTCCGACGGCAAAGAAATAGAGAACTGCCGGAACCACGGCACAGGCGGCGATCTTAATGTAAGGTATTCCCAGAAACTCGGCCATGATGAAGGCGGCTGCGCCCATAATCGGCGGCATAAGCTGTCCCCCCGTCGATGAGGCAGCTTCCACGGCGCCCGCAAACTGCGGGGAATATCCGACACTCCGCATCAGTGGTATTGTAAAGGCACCCGTCGTTACCGTATTGGCGATGGAGCTTCCGCTGATCGACCCCATAAAACCGCTGCTGATCACGGATACCTTGGCAGGCCCGCCGGACGACCATCCTGCAAGGGCCATTGCCATATCCATGAACAGCTGTCCCAGTCCCGTTTTCGCAATAAATATTCCGAACAGTACGAAATGAAACACAAACGTGGCTACAACGCCCAGGGGGATACCAAAAATACCTTCAGTCCCTAGATACATGTGTTCGATGATCCGCGGAACCGAATAACCACGGTGAGCGAAAAAGCTCAACCCCGGGATATCGAGAAAATAAGGACCGAGATAACAGTTGATGAGCACGAGGAACGAAATGATCGGAAGGGGGGGACCGATACTCCGCCGGGCGCCTTCCAGAATTAAGAGAAAGGCGAATGCCCCGACGACAAGATCGCTCTTCAGGGGAAGGCCCGACCGGAACACCAGGCTGTTGAATTCCAGAAAAATATACACCGATACGGCCGATGCGAGAACTGCGAAGAATATGTCAAAATATGGAATATCATCGGCATCATACCGGAACGACTTCCCTTTGACGATCGCGAATAAAGCCCTGAGCCACTGGATGACAAAAAGGATGGTGATACTCAGGAAAATACCGAACAGCAGGATGCTCCAGAAGACCAGCGTCGCATTGGGATCTCGAAATGCCACGTCAAAATGGATAAAAGTGTACCCGAGATATGCACCGTACACCAGACTGCCGATCATGCAGGTCAGAATAGCAAAATCGAATGCAATCAGGAAACGGTTCCGCAGGAATTCCCGCCTCTTAAAATAGATGATAAATGAAAAACTCCCGACGGCCACTGCCATGGACAGCGCATGTGAAAGATTGAAGATATCACGAAAGAGAACAGTGGATACGGAACTACCGATGAGGGCATACATAACGTCATATATGAGATACCTTTTCGTCCCTGTATCGCTCTTCCTGATGCTGTAAAAGAGATAGACGAGCGGAAGGACGAATGCCAGATGAAATGCCCGATGCCGCCACTCCTGGAGAACTCCGAAGCCCGCCGTATAGATATGAAAGAGTGACAAAATCAACGTCATGATAAACGCGAGTTTTGCAGCCACGCCGGAAAATTGCCGAAACCGAAACTCAGGGTCATATTTTCCGATTTCGTCAATATGCTCGGTATGAGAAATCTTAACCTTATCAGACATACTATGATTCCTTTACGCTCCTGCCATGAGTGACGGCAGATGCTCTTCTATCTCGTGTTCTACGATAAGGCGCAGTCTTTTATAAATGAATTCGATCAATTTCATCTTTTCGATTGTAATTCGCAAGAGAGTGTTGCCGGCCAGAGAGGGGAGATTCAGATACTGAGATTCTCCTATGTACAATGTATTGTCATATCTGTCATGGACCCATAACAGCAGAGCCGGAAGAATTCTGTTCATACGGGATATCCGGAAACGATCTCCTTCATGACGGAACTCCTCGTTACCGAGTACGACGCAGGGAAGGCCGGTATTGCAGGAAACAAAGGTTGTTTCGTACAACACAATGCGAAACTGCCCATCGACCACGAAATACTCCCACACAGGGCTTTTCTCAACCGAGTGAATGTATTTCGTCGCGAATTTCGCTCCCGGATGGACAATGTGAAGGAATACTATTTTTTCGTCCCGTATTGCCTTGATCTGGAAAACATGGAAAGAGATCAGGAACCCGGCTGCGATACAGAACACGCCACCGATGATCGGTATCCACGCTCGCTTCATAAAAACCGGGCACCGTCGGAAGCGGTGCCCGGTCACTTCCTTATCCGCTCTCAACAAATCCGCTATTCAATCATTCCTTTTTCTCTATAGTATTGGGCCGCGCCGGGATGAAGGGGTATGGCCATACCATCCAGTGCCGTTTCCAGGGTTACGTCCTTTCCCTTGGCATGTACCTTGGCCATAATGTCTGCGGCGCTTTCAGCCGGTTTCCCCTCTTTTTCCCAGAGGGCCCGTGTCATACGATACACGACGTCGGACGGTACACGGGCGTCTACGACCCACTGGGCCATCGTGGTAATGGTGGGCGTATCGACATCTACTCCTTTATACATACCTGCCGGAATGACAAATTTGGAATAGAATGGATAGAGTTTGACGATTTTTGCAATCAGGGCTTCGTCAATGGGAACAATGACGATATCCGACGTCGTCGCCAGTTCGGTAATGGCCGACGTCGGCAATCCTGCCGTATTGAAGGTAACATCTGCCTGTCTATCTTTCAGTCGCTGAGAAGCGCCGGAGAAACTGAGCCAGTCGACGTTCTTGAAATCTTCGTAACTCATGCCCAGCGCCTTGAGAATATTGAGAGTGTCCACTTCAGTGCCGCTCCCCCGGTCCCCGGGAATAAGCCGTTTTCCTTTAATATCAATAAAAGTCTTTATTCCGGCATCCGCCCGTGCAACAATCTGGATGGTTTCGGGATAGAGGGACGCGATGCCTCGAATATTCTTCACCGGATTCCCTTCAAATTGCGCCGTACCGGTATATGCCGCATAGGCCACATTATTCTGAACAAAAGCGGACTCGATCTCATGCTCTCTGATGAGATTGCAATTTGCCACTGATGCATTGCCCGATTGAGCGGTAACAATGATATCGGGAAGCTGGGTCGACAGAGCCTGTGCCAGAATGCCACCGAGCGGATAATAGGTGCCGCCCGTTCCACCGGTCGCTATGGCAAAGAATTTCTTCTTCGCCCCGACCGCGGGACCTGCAAAAACCACCGATATCGCCACGAGCGCAATGATTGCCAGTAAAACATGCCTTTTCTTCATCATTTTCACGTCTCCTTTCAGCGCTGACTAGCCTAAAAAAATCCCCGTTATTCAGAGAAATAACTCGTTACCCCTCCGATTCCCTCCCTTCACATTACTGTGGTCAAGGTTTAAAAGAGAAGAAACAACTGATGGGAAAGGTAAATTATTTACTATCTGTTGTCAATATTTTTTAAAGAAATCAGGCAGGAAACGGTCCTGCGTTACCAAATCAAAACTCCTCGAGACAGTCACGCTCTTTATTGTTTGACATTTCTCTGGTACAGTCACAGCACTCTTTACAATCCACGACGGACGGATGATGAAAAAAATTAGAACAGTTTCACCGAAAACCGCCGGTCATGCAAAACGGGAACATCGGTGGTGTGAGCGATATAACTATTTTATTGATGTTGAAGCCTGCAAGGCCCGTTCGGATCGTCGGCCGGATTGCCGCCGATGTTTGATTGCATGGCGACAGACGGCATTTCCCTTTTATGAATTATGACGAAATCAGCGAGGGGTTATCAGCACGACCCCGGGATATGACGGAACAACAGATTCTTTTCAGTGGGATTGATTTAAGTCACCAAACCGCATCTCAGCATGATCCTCATTCTCGGCGTTTCCATGAATGCCGGCCTCGGCGTCATGATAACCGGCCTGATGATTCGGAACATCCCGTGCTTTGTGCGATACCATGGTTACAGTAAACGGCATATCCGTCAAAAGCGTTTCCTGTCTTCGTCTTTGTGACCCTGACCCCTGCCACTGACATATTCGGATCAACAAGAGACAACCGGGCACATCCTTTTCCCTTGACCAATGGTCCGCACCGATGAGAACCGGCCACGGTGGTTTATACAATTCCTTCTTGGCAAAGCAGGAAAAATTCTATATTGTGGTGCCGGTCAGTTACCTGATTTCCAATTGTTTGCGGATGCGCAAGGGGGTGGGAGAAAGCCGCATGCACAGGGCGGTCAGGGGGTATTATATAAAGGGGGCTCGAAAAAGGAATGACGAAGGAAGGGAAGGAAACGGGTAATCACGGAAGAAGAAAAATCGCGATTCTACTGCTCATTATTATTGTCATTAGTGCTGTTGTCGGTTTATACGCATATGTCACCTATAAAAAAACACACATTTCAACAGATGACGCCTTCGTTGACGGGAGAATACACACTATTTCCTCGAAGATTCCGGGAACTATTCAAAATGTTCACGTCCATGACAATGAATTCATCAACAAGGGAGCGATTCTCGTTGATCTCGACGAAAAGGACTATACCGTCAGGGTGAACCAGGCCATGTCGGCTCTCGATGCCGAAAAATCGAAATTGTCGGAATTCGAAACCAATATCGAAGTAACGAGGAAAAAACTGTCTGAACTCATTTTTCTGGTAACATCCGCCCATGCAAATCTCAAACTCCGGGAAGCTGAATTGAGGCAGTCCGACCTTGATTTCAAACGGATAGCCACTCTGTACACCAAGAAGATTGCAACGGAAGAGCAATTCGAAAAGACGAAAACGTTGCATGCCGTCGCATCGGTGCGCCGTGAAGCTGCGGAAGCGCAGGTTAAGCAGTCAAAAGCATCCCTGGAAACACAACACGCCGTTATCAAACAGACCGAATCCGCATATAACGCACAGAAATCAAAAGTGAAACAGAAAGAAGAGCTGCTCGCCGCAGAAGAACTGCAGAAAAGCTACACAAAGATTTATGCACCCATCGACGGTTATATTACAAAAAAGAACGTCGAAACAGGCAACCAGATCCAGGCGGGGCAGCCTCTGATGGCGGTGGTACCACTTGACGACATATGGATAACCGCTAATTACAAGGAAACACAGATCGAAAGAGTCAAACCGGGACAAAAAGTCGATATTCGCATTGATACGTATCCAGGCAAAGTATTCCATGGTACCGTCCACAGCATTATGGCCGGTACCGGTTCGGTCTTTTCCCTCTTCCCACCGGAAAATGCAACCGGCAATTATGTCAAGGTCGTACAGAGAATACCGGTCAAAATTATTATGGATAACACCCCGGTCACCGATCACGCATTAAGGATCGGCATGTCGGTTGTCCCGACCATTGTTGTCGAACAGTAGCCATCCCGGTTCATGACTATGACACCTCCCGCTAACAAGTGGATCATCGCCTTTACCGTTATGTTTCCCACACTGATGGTGATTGTTGATACATCCATCGTCAACGTGTCACTCGACCACATACGGGGAAGTCTGTCGGCGGGAATTGATGAGGCGACCTGGTCAATAACATCGTATCTTGCTGCGAACGCAATCATTATTCCCATGACGGGGTGGCTCGGGAGAGTATTCGGTAGAAAAAGGGTTCTTAATGTTTCAATCATCATGTTTACCCTGAGTTCACTTTTCTGCGGTCTTGCCTGGAACATCGAAAGCCTTGTGGTATTTCGAATCCTCCAGGGACTGGCCGGGGGGTCCCTGCAGCCGATCTCACAATCGATTCTACTCGAAACCTTTCCCCCTCATCAGCATGGGACTGCAATGGCCGTATTCGGCATCGGCATCATGTTCGGTCCTATCATCGGTCCCGTCCTGGGAGGATGGATCACCGACAACTGGACCTGGCATTGGATTTTCTATATCAATATACCCGTCGGCATCGTTTCGGTAATGCTTTCCCATGTTTTTATAGAAGATCCTCACTACATACGGAATACAGCGATGAAGATTGATTACCGGGGTCTCGCACTCCTCGCCATCGGAGTGGGGTGTCTTCAAATGATTCTGGATCGGGGACAGCGCCTCGACTGGTTTTCATCCCAGTTTATCCTGTCACTGGGTGCCCTTTCACTGGTCGCCATCGTTCTTTTTATAATAAACGAGTCGGTTACGGAGCATCCCATCGTCAATCTCGGCATATTGAAGAACTATTCATTCAGCCTGGGAAATATCGTGGTCTTCTTTGTCGTCTTCAATCTGTTCGGCAGTATCGTTCTGTTGCCGGTCTATCTGCAGAACCTTATGGGTTACACCGCCATGTTGTCGGGCCTCGTCCTCATGCCCGGCGGTCTTGCCGCTCTCGTCGCAATGCCCATTGCGGGCATCCTTATTTCAAGGATCAATCCAAAACTTATCATCGCCATCGGTATTGCCCTCACTGCATATTCCACCTACCTCATGTCGCAGTTTAATCAGCATGCAGACTTCGTCACGATTCTCTGGCCCCGGTTTTACATGGGATTCGGTATGGGATTCATCATGGTTCCGCTTTTCACCCTCACGCTCTCTCATATACGAAAGGAAGAAATGGGAAATGCCACCTCGATTTTCAATCTTCTGAGAAATCTCGGCGGGAGTTTCGGCGTTGCATTCTCGGCAACATTACTGACACGGCGGGCACAATTCCACCAGGCTCGCCTCGTGGATCACCTCACACCCTTTGATATGAACTACCTGTGGGGATCACACCGGGCAGCGGACGCCCTCCAGCTCAGAGGATTCGAGGAAACATTGACGTCTCAGGGAGGGCTTGCGGTTATGTATCAGAAATTACTGAAAGAAGCGTCGATGATGTCATTCAATGATGTTTTCTACTTTCTTGCCGCCTTGACGATTCTCATGCTGCCACTTGTGGTGTCCATGAAATATATACGACACAGGGCACCGGAAAGCAGATGACGATTCGGCTGCAAAGCCGCAAAAACAGGGCACGGTGTGAGATTTTAACATACAGGGAAACCCTGGTTATGCAATCGTTATCGATCACCTGAACAACAACGCCCGATGCTGGACATTCATCAATAATGACCGGGATACCCTTCAGGCCATGGAATAGGAAGAATGCATCGGCAGGAATGGCATCATGGAACCCGGTGGGGATAACCCGGACAGAACAAATTTTTAATTAGAGGTTGAAGTTATGGGCGGCACGGACCGACAGTCACGTCATGCCGACGGTGGTGGCAGAAAAGAGAACGGAAAAATCAATTGTTTTACTTGCTCTCACTTCTTCATAACGCACGATCCGCATGAACCCTACGGGTGCCGGGCCATGGGATTCAAGTCACGACAGTTTCCATCCGATGTCGCCGAATCCTGTTCCGGCATGCAATGTCAGATGTATGCACCAAAGATAAAACGGCAACATGGGCATGAATAAAGTCCCGTTGTTGATTACAGCAACGAGGTCCCCTGTTCACCCTTCGCGTTGCTAATGGATATTCATCATGAAAATCATGACATTCAACCTACGTTTCGAAAATGATCGGGATGGTTCCAATGGCTGGGAATTTCGCAAAGATCTTGTGGTTCAATTGATCGATCGACATGCGCCGTCCATTTTAGGCACACAGGAAGGAACATGTTCGCAGATATCTTATCTCCGGGACAACCTGCCCGAATATCATCTCCACACCCCGAACAGAATCTACGACGACACCTGCCAGTACCCGACACTCTTTGTGAAGAGGAATGACTTTGTCGTCCTCGAAGGCAGCGAGTTCTGGCTTTCCAGAACCCCTCACATTCACAGAAGCAAAGACTGGGACAGCGCTTTTCCGAGAATGTTAAGCTATGGAAGACTGAAATCGATCGGATCGGGGCGTGTTTTTTCCGTCGCCGTCACCCATCTCGATCATATGAGCAGTAACGCCCGGTATGAACAGGCAAAAATCATTATCGACTGGATACATGGGCAGACCGGCGCCGTCATCCTCATGGGAGATTTCAACGACAGTCCGGCATCACCTGTACACAATCTTTTAGTGGAGCATGGGACCGGACTCCGAGACACCTGGCATACGCTCGGACGGAAAGATAATTGCGATAGTTTCACTCATCACGGTTTCACCGGTATTCCCGGAAAAGGACGGCTGGACTGGATTCTCATCAGCTCCCACATCCGCGTGAACGATGCATTCATTATACGTGACCACTGGGGAGGCCGATTTCCATCGGATCATTTTCCCTACCTCGTAAGCACAGACCATATCTGAGTATATTGAATCAATTGCCCCCGCAGTCTCGGTTTCATGTCGATATGTTACCGACCGTCAGGCGGAATCCCGGCTTATCGATCCCGGGGACGTTGCTCTGCTCTGCATGACGAGAAATAGCGACGATGCTTTTACAATGATAAAAAAACGCATACAGCTCATGGGAAGGAAGTAAAAAACGTGCGCCGTCAGTATGGACGGCACACGTCCTCATAAACGATAAAACCGTCACCGAACGTAATCGGATTCATCGTCGGCTTTTTCTGAGTCATCATCATTGACGTTTTTTTTCTTTCCTGTCACCTGACAGGCACCTCTGAGTCATGTGTCTATCCCCATCTTCGGTAGAACATACCACTGGAGAAAGAACCATCCCGCCAAGATGGCAAGGCCGATTAATATACTTTCCATCATCTGCGTTACCTCTGCATTTCCCTTGCTTCGCTGCGTCAATGTTATGTGCATATGGACTGATTTTTCGTTAAACGGCCGCATTGGCCTTTGAGCACGGAGCCGGTCCGCACGAAAACTTTCGATCAGCCCGTAATCATCTTTGTAGTATAATATGCACTCCGTTTTGATTTTGCAACTTTGTTTGCGGCGCTTTACACTATATTGGAAGCTCCGTCCGACATCGCATGCCGACGTTGAAAGAGCCGTTACCGTACTACGGAGCATTCACAGAAAGCGGTAAAATGATAAAACTCTTCGATCGACACCTAACAGCAACGGACGAACAGAAAAAAAGGGGGCGGGATATTGCGTCAAACTTCGGTCTTCCGAGACCCGTCGATGAACTTCCTTCCGGTGATCATTCATATGAAAGGATTTTCACCATAAGGAGAATCACCGGTTACAAAGCGGTCCACGACAGCATCAATACCGGTAAAATAATGTCACGGGAAATACAAAACGTGGAAGCACGGTGTCGTGAACTCGGCATACTCCCTCTTTTTAAAGGAGACTACATCACCCTTCATTCCTTTCCCCGGCGGAATATCATTCGGGAAGAAATCTTGCGGGTGGAATTCCGCCATGGGATAAAAACGATTAGAAAGAAGGTCTTTTTCGATATTCTTTATTACATTGACAAAGGATGATGAGCCTTCTCAGCAAAATAATCTCTCCGACGTTTCTTACTCATCCCGCGACGTCGCCAACATCCTGACGATCGGTTTGTCGGCTTCGGAAAATTCGTAATTGTTCAGGTCCGACGGCAGGACCCATTGTATTTCCTCATGATCAAGCATGGTAAACTCTCCCGATATATGACGAGCCCGATACGCCATCAACCTGATGGACAAATGGCGGTAGTCATATTCGCTGGAACCGACGAACTCGCCGATTTCGGTCTCAATATCAAATTCTTCACGGAGTTCACGGCGGAGACACTCCGCCGGGCTCTCTCCCGCTTCCATTTTACCCCCGGGCAATTCCCATTTGTTCTCCAGAGCGTCGCCCCGACGCCTCCGGGCAATCAGGATCTTACCGTCCTTCTCCATAACCGCTGCAATGACCGTTTGCATAATCCGACCGCTGGAAATCACTAAATGGATCGTTGAAGTCTGATGCCGATTTCATCCACTGTTCAGGTGATAATCCAGGTTTTCACATTAAAAGAGATCCGGTAGAAGAACCCCGGGCGATTATTTCTGTAATAATTTACAACATCCTCCCAGAGTCCGTCCGGCGGTGTTACGATCTGATCGCAGAGTGACATCATTCCCGTATCGGCAAGCGATCGAGACAGAATAACATCATCCCACGATGAATCGGTATATTCGTCTGTAACGGTTAGACCATTCGCCAGAAACGTATCGGCAATGGACTCTTTGACGCTTCGATCCGAAGAAGACGGATAGGCAATGTTGGCAACGAGACGTTTGAGGGCAATCTGAGGGAACCGCCGGTGCTCAAAAGCCTGTTTAGCCCCTCCGACCATTCTCAAATACCCTTGTCGCTTCATGGTCGGCGCCTGAACATTATACAGTACAAACAGCCGGCAGATGGCCGCCCATGAAAGTGCTTTAATGCCGGAAAATACAATGGGCAAACCGAGCTCGGTTGAACGCCGATTCAATAAATCGAAAAGTGGCGGCAGTTCCCCTTCGGCACCCCTGGATACTCGCCTCGCGAGCAAATACCAGAACGGGGCATCATTCAGATAGAGGAATGATCCGTGTGCTGCTTCTGTCATAATTCGTTTCCGGCCATGTCCGATCCGCTGCATGACACAATTGAAGACATGGCTTTGCATGGTTTTATTGTTGTGAATTCACGGGAAAACACCCTGAATTCCTGAAGGTACGAATTCTATTGGAACACGTTGTTTGTGTCAAGGACCAAGTGGGGCAAGGAGTCACAAAAACATTTGACAATGTCCCCCATCGGCTGTACTAACGTTTCAAACATAAAAGAGATGATCACATGAGGGAGCAAGTCGTCAAAATGGACTTTTTCTTTCATCCCGACGGCATTGCCGTCATCGGAGCCACCGACAATCCCATGAGAGGGGGGTATCACATCCTCAACAACACCCTAGGAAACCTTTGCATAATTTGTAAACCGATGATTTTGGTCTCCGGCCAGTGATTTTTTAAAATATTAGGTTCATTTCTGACCGGTTCTTGTAGAAAAACTGCTCTTTTACAACAGGAACGACTT
>DSDU01000052.1 GCA_011056835.1 Deltaproteobacteria bacterium | reverse complement strand
CTCTCTTAGTCTGTTAACACTGATCTTGTTGTTCTTTTTCACTAAAAACTTATAAATCTTAGCTACTTTTATTTAACTCCATCCCTTTGATGGAGCGTAGATAGCATAATCATAACCATTTAACAAGAAAAATCAAATCTATCATGAGTTGCAAACCTTATTTCCCCTTTTTCCCTGTCAGCAACCGTTGCAGCTCAACACCGAGACTGCCCAGTCCCGAACCTTCGGTTTTTTTGCTCTTTTCATCCTCATAAACGACTCGATGGTGCCTGTCTTCGTCTGCTCCATCAAGATAATCACCGAGGAGCTCCCTGCTGTGGATGTTATCGTGACAATAAACACAGAGATTCTCCCAGTTGCTTCCGTCCGGCGGATTATAATGATGGTTGCCGTCTCGATGGTGAACCGTCAGGAGATGACGATTCGTATGATCAAATTCTCTGCCGCACCGGGCACACACGAGCCCATGAATGGCAAGTGATCGTTCACGGTAATCTTCTCCGGGAGGTTTTTTCATCCCCTCCTTTAATTCCCGGACCACCTCTTCCGCAGATCGGGACTCCTTATCGGTCTTGCCCGCAAGCCGGGTCCCGATGCGTTTCCCACGACGGCTGAACGTCATTCTGGCCAAAATAAAAAACTCCTTGAGATGAAGTAACCGGAAAGTTGACTCCGGAATAGCAGGATATGTTCAAACAAGCCACACTTGTACAATACTGTTTTTTTAATGCATCTATAAAACATTGTAAATATATTTTTAAACCAATCAGACCTATAACTAACAAAAAAGGGCGGGCATGGCACCGGTTGCACCATTCCGCCCTCGTTTCAATCCGAATTACTTCTGTGACTGATGACATCTATTCCTTACACTGGAAATCTCGTCATACGACACCCTGAGCCTTCATGGCTTCTGCAACTTTGGTGAAACCGGCAATATTGGCTCCCATAACATAATTTCCGGGTTGTCCGTATTCATTTGCAGCAGCGACACAGGCACCATGAATGCTCTTCATGATTCGAAGCAGATATGCATCCACTTCTTCCCGTGTCCAGCTCAAACGCATGCTGTTCTGTGTCATTTCAAGACCCGATACGGAGACTCCACCGGCATTTGCCGCCTTGCCGGGACCATATAAAATGCCGGCATCGGCAAACACATCAACACCTTCTGGAGTGGTCGGCATATTTGCACCTTCCGCTACCACGTCAATACCGTTCCCCACAAGATTCTCCGCATCTTTCCCGTTGATCTCGTTCTGGGTTGCCGACGGGAATGCACAGTCGGCCTTATGGCTCCACAGCGGATTATAGTCCAGAGACGGATCGACCGGTGTATAAACAACGCCCTGATATTTGTCTGCATATTCTTTTATCCGGCCACGCTCGACATTCTTGAGATATTTGATAAAATCAAGCTTTTCGCGGGTAATGCCGCTCTCGTCATAAATATAGCCGGAAGAATCGGAAAGGGTTACAACCTTGCCGCCCATCTGTATTATCTTTTCCACCGTGTACTGAGCCACATTGCCTGAGCCCGACACGAGACAGGTTTTGTCTTCAATGGAGTCGCCCTTCATTGCCAGCATTTCCGATGCAAAATAGACACAGCCGTATCCTGTCGCTTCGGGTCGTATCAAGCTTCCGCCCCAGGTAAGACCTTTTCCTGTTAAAACGCCTACAAATTCATTACGGAGTTTCTTATACATACCGAACATGAACCCGATCTCGCGCGCGCCCACACCGATATCACCGGCAGGGACATCCGTGTCGGCACCGATATGCCTGAACATCTCAGTCATGAAGCTGTGGCAGAAGCGCATCACTTCGTTGTCTGACTTTCCCTTGGGATCGAAGTTTGATCCGCCTTTTGCACCACCCATGGGCAGTGTTGTCAGCGCATTTTTGAAAACCTGCTCGAAGCCGAGAAACTTGAGAATACTCAGATTGACCGACGGGTGAAAACGAAAACCGCCCTTGTAGGGCCCGATGGCGCTGTTCATCTGAATCCGGTAACCACGATTCACATGGACCTCGCCCTTGTCATCGACCCAGGGAACACGAAAAATAACCAACCGCTCCGGTTCCACCATACGTTCGAGGATTTTTGCTTTGCGATACTCGGGGTGTTTCTCCAGAACAGGCCGTACCGATTCGGCAACCTCTCCAACTGCCTGCAGGAACTCAACCTCACCGGGGTTACAGGATTCGCACATGTTCATGAACTCTTTCATACGTTAACTCCTTTTTTTTAATTTATGTTTTAATTTCCAGGCCTCACTGCAGCGCCATTATCCTTCGAGAATTTCTTCATACCGAACGAGTTCGCCATATTCCATCATGGTTGACATAGCATGATTTTCAGCATCGTACCCTGCCTCTTCCGCACATGCCACGGGGTTCATTCCACCCATGAGGATTATGCCGACCTTGCTAACATCGACGGTAACCTGGCCGATCGGTTCACTCACCTCGCCAATCGACAGAACACCGCCAATGTTGACTTCCCTCAATTTTCCTACGAGTCGAGCAACAAGGCCTCGACTCGCAGCTGGGATATCTCTGAAATTCGCCAGAATCTTACCCTCACCATGCTCACTGGCCAGTTTCACCGAGGTCATCTTCGCTCTGATGAACGCCTCTGAAGGATCGAGTGATGATCCGGAATAATAAATAAGTTCCACGAAGCGCAGGGGTTGCTTGTCTCTAACTTGCAGGATGCCTCCAAATTTGGAATCCATGGGGACTCCATGTTTCAAAAGAACACCATTGACGGCAATGCTGCATATGGTGGCAAAACCGACCTTCCCTTTCGGAACCGTCACATCACCAAGTTTTTCCCCTTCCTGGGCGACTCCTACCAGTTGACTGACCGATATGCCCGCGTGAAACGCGACTTCCATTACCTTGAGCGCTTTTTTAAAGCGTCTTTGGGGGAAAAAAGAAATGCTTACGGGAACCAGTCCCTGCTTCGTTTCCGGATTGAATGTGGTTCTGAAGGCAAGACTTTCAATGCGTGATATGGTCAGTCCGACCTTATCGTGAACCCGTGCGCTTTCGATTTCCTCGGTCCCCATATCAGTGATGATCCGCCCGTCCTGTCTGCCGACAAGCTTTGTCATCCCCCGTTCGTCCATCAATTTAAGATGATATCGAACGGTTCGTTCACTGAGAATAATGCCGTAGTCATGCAGTTGGCGAGCAATCAGACGGGACCCCATCGGTCCCTGGGCTGAACCGAGGATCTTTAAAATAAAAATGATCTTCTTTTCCGTGTCGTCAGGATAAAATACGTTTTTCATCGTCACGTTTCGCTTAGTATGGCAATCGGCAACCACTTGCCGATGCACCTATCACCATAATTACCGCTTGTCAAACGTAAAATCACGGCAGAAAAATAACCCGTACTCAGTCAATGCGGCTTCATTCAATTGATACAATAATCGGATCTTGAACTACTCTTTTCCGCAACATAAACAGCTTTATGACATCACGACTGACCATAAAAATAATTATCAATATTATCTGATAAATATGCCGTTAAGTCTGATTGATGAGAAATAAAGCTCTCACACCGAAAGCGAGTTTCAGGCACATGAATCGCTTACCATAAGCACTACCCTCCCTGGGCCTGCAGGCTCTGACAGATCCGACATTGACCCTACGTTCTACAAATTGTCCGGCCATGACAATCGAACGGTATATCGGCAATATTGCCGATATACCGTCATCATTGCAAAGTTCATATTTTTTTGGTAGAGATCAATTCATACGGTCACGCTTATAAGCAGTGATTTCTATTTGATCACTGCATTCTACAATATGAACAGAAGCAATGGCAGACAAACAACATCGGCAAAATTGCCGATTGTGTTTCTGAGCCCCGGAAAACAGAACGATGGCCATGAATGAAAAATCAGAAAAAAAGAAGCTGTCTATCTTAAGAATCCTTCGAGAGCCAGAGCAGCCTTTGAGTGGTTCCGCAATCAACGCACAGCTCCATGAACGGGGGCATGATATGAGCGAACGGACCGTCAGGTTTTATCTCCTTGCAATGGACAAGGACGGCTTGACGGAGAACTGCGGCAAGCGGGGGAGGAAGATTACGGAGCTCGGGCTTAAAGAATTGTCGGAGGCTCCCGTATTCGACAAGCTTGGTCTCATAGCAGCCAAGATTGATCAAAAAACCTATGATATGAATTTCGACCTCGATACGAAAAGCGGAACAGTCATCATAAATATAAGTCTAATTGACAGAGATGACATCGCACGAGCCATTCCGTTGATGCAGCGGGTCTTTGCGGCAGGGTATGCCATGGGGACGCTCATGAATGTTTATCTCCCGGGACAGAGAATCGGCAACGTAAATATTCCATCGCATTTCATCGGCATTGGAACGGTCTGCTCCGTCACGTTGAACGGGATTCTTCTCTCTCACGGCATACCGACTGTCTCGAGATTCGGCGGCCTCCTCGAGATACAAGGCGGAATGCCTGCTCGATTTACGGAACTCATCCATTACGAGGGAACAACCTTGGATCCCCTCGAGATCTTCATAAAAAGCGGCATGACCGACTACACCGGGGCAACTGAAACCGGCAACGGATTGATCGGAGCCGGATTTCGGGAAATCCCCGCGGGAAGCCGAAACCATGTGATCGAACTTGCTAAGCGGCTTGAAAATGTCGGCCTCGGCGGATTCCTGGCCGTCGGATGGCCCGGCCAGCCACTGTTTGACATCCCCGTCAGTGAAGGTCGCCTCGGCGCCGTAGTCATCGGCGGATTGAACCCCGTGGCAATTCTCGAGGAACAGGGCATCAAAACACGATCAAAAGCCCTTGCGGCTATGGCCGATTATGATTCCCTGTTTATCTATGATGAGCTTGAATCACGGGTCAGCGGCCTGATACTCTGAGCCGTAAGCAGTCCCCGGCAGACCAGCCGATTCAATGCACACCCTTCTCTTCCTGCTCCGGTGATCACCGTGGAGAGACTTCAGTGTAAAACATTTTTGCCTGCGTATTGATATTAATTACAGTCCCGCGAATCGATTCTCCACTCCCTTCCAGTTGACGATATTCCAGAAGGCATCGATAAAGTCGGCCCGAAGATTCTTGTAATCCAGATAATATGCATGCTCCCATACATCGACGACCATCAGTATGGCGAACATGGGATAAACGTTCACGTTGTGTTTTTCGATCTGCATGATCAGAGGCCTGTTGGTCAGCCTGCAGTATGTCAGTGCAGCCCATCCTGACCCCTCCACTGATGCAGCTGCCTGGGTGAATTCCTTTTTAAATCGTTCAAAGCTCCCGAATTCTCCATCAATGGCGGCAGCGAGTTTTCCTCCCGGTTTATCACCTCCGGCACCCGCCGGAATGAGATTTCCCCAGAACATTGTATGGAGTACATGACCACCGATATTGAATGAGAGCTCTTTCAGAAGAGCCTTCATGTCACTGTCGCCGCCTTCCGCACGGGCTTTTTCAAGCCTTTCAAAGATGGCATTCGCACCGTTGACATAGGCCTGGTGGTGTTTCTGGTGATGAAGCGTTAATTGTTCTTCTGAAATAAACGGTTCCAGGTCTTTGTATCCATAGGGCAACCCGGGCAATTGATATCCTTTTTTCTTTTCCATGGTATCCTCCTTTTTCGGATGTTGTCTCATTATGTATGTTACACGATTAACGGTTTTCCCTTATTTTTTCATCGGCTAATTTATTATGGTCTGTGGTTTCAAGGATGACGGCCTCTGATAGTGTATTGAATTCCGGATTGACTTTTGTGACAACTTCATGGAATTTGTCTTCGATCATTCATCGCTCTATATCCCGGGCTATGAACAGCATGTGTTTATTCGACACGTTTCCTCTGCATGATTTACATCCGGTGCATCAGATCTTCAGTATGTCCACGTTCTCCGCCACCAGGTTTTCCAGCATATGAATTTTCCCCGTTTCGTTCTTCGCCACAACGATATCCATCGAATCGATCTGGCGCGCTACCTGATAGGTATCGTCAGATACGAGCAGCAACGGAACATTCAATTCAGACGCCCTTGAGATGATGGCAGGCGAGGGAACAATATTATTTGTCAGGATAACGCATGCAGTATCACTCTCCAGTGCCGTCAGAATCATGTCGCTCCTGTCGCCGCTTGTAATAATAAGTTTATTCCCGCGTTTGAAAAGAGGGTCCATTTGGGCGGTGGTTCCGCTCATGGCTCCAATGAAGATATTGTGAATCACGTTGTCCATGCCTCCCTCGCCGGCGATTACCTTGACAAATATGCGCTCCACAAGGGTGCCGACCGACATATGGATGAGTTCACGCGTATACGGTATTATTCCGATTACATCAATCCCCATTCGTTCAATGCCGTCAAGATACGTGTTTTTGAAATCATCTGGATCTTTCACCTTGTTTAATATAACGCCCCTCAAGTCTACCGATGAAAGATCGACGTATCGCCTGATGAAGGAGAGATCATCCATGATCATTTCATCATCCCCGCTTACAACAATGACTAATTTCCCATTTGTGTGACGGGCTACCGATACAGCATCGAGGTTGACCGACGCCCCATACGTCAGATCCCGACCACCTTCAATAAAGACGATATTTTCGTCACCGCCGGACTGCACCACGAGGTCCGACAATCGTTCCCGAATCGTGTTCTCATCGTACATATATTTGATTTTCGCATGGTCAAATCCGATACTCAGATCTTCCGGGTCTCTTTCGAGATTGAATATATTTATGATGAGAGCTGAGTCATGATCCCATAATCGCTTCTTTCGATAGAAAAGCCTGTCTCCGAATGGCTTGACATATCCAAATTTCCCCTGCATCGCCCTGGCCATTCCGATTATCACGCCCGTTTTGCCGGCGTTTTTTCGTGTTGATGCAATAATTATCTTATTCATGAGTACCACCTCTCTCGTCTTTTGAAAGCAATATCCTCACATCCACCGCTTTTGCTCCCGCACCCTGTTCATATACCATGACGGGATTAATCTCGATATCAGTAATCCCTCTGCATTTCTGAACGATAGATCCGAGCGTAAGGATGATATCAACCAGACTTCCGATATCTTTCGTTTTCTCCCCCCGAACACCGATCAACAGGGGATATGATCTGATTTGTTCTATCATGGAAAGCACTTCTCCCCTGTTCAGGGGATGGGCCCGGAAGGCCACATCTTTCATAACTTCCACGTAGATCCCACCCAATCCGACCATGACAATCGGACCGAATGACGGATCGATTTTTGCGCCGGCAATAATTTCCGTTCCCGCCGATACCATCTCTGTTACTTCCACTCCCTCAATCTGAGCTTCCGGAACTTTTGCCTTGCAGTTTCGCATAATGGCCTCATATGCGTCGATGACCTCCTTCTCATTTACAAGATCAAGAGCCACGCCACCGGCATCACTCTTATGGATGATATCCTTTGAAACAACTTTCATGACGACAGGATATCCTATTTCCCGGGAGACGTTCACTGCCTGAACGAGAGAACGGACGATCACTGTCTTCGGGATCGGAACACGGGCGATCTTCATAATCTCCTGAGCTTCGTCAGTCAGCAGAAAATATCGCTTCTCGCTCCGTGCCCTGTCGATGATGAGATTGACGGCATCCACGTCAAAATCAACCGTATCGACGGCTTCGACATAATTCGCAAGATACCGGCGGTATGAATACATGGCGCCGAGGGGGGATACCGCTTCGTAAACATCACTGTAAACCGGCATCTGTTCTTTGCTCAGTTCAGTAATGCATCGCTCCGTATTCTCTCCGCCGAAGAGGGAAAAGAGAATCGGTTTTTTGCTCTTTCTGAACTTCTCATAATTATTCTTTACCATCACCGGCAATTTTTCCGCATCGAATACCGCGGTCTCACAATAAAGGGCAACGGCTGAATGGATATCATCACAGTACAGAGCCGCATCAAGCGCAGTGTCATAATGAATCGACTGTGCCTGCCCGGTAATATCGATGGGATTCTTCAAAGAACCGAATTCGGGTGTCGCCGGCGAAAATATTTTCTTTAACATCCCTGGATCGTCATACAAAGAAACACCATACTTTTCCGAAGCATCCGTTGCCATGACACCGATCCCGCCGCCATTAGTAATAATAACCGTTTCCTGCCCGTCCGGAAGAGAATTGTTAGACATAAAACTGCACCAGTCGAATGCCTCTTTGATTGTTTCCGCCCTCAGCACCCCGCATTGCATCATGATTGCATCGAATACGTTGTCGGCACCTGCGAGTGATCCCGTATGCGATGCCGCTGCGGCGGCGCCCCGCTTTGACCTTCCCGACTTGACAACCACGACAGGCTTGACCTGTGTCGCCCGTTTGAGCGCCCGGATAAATTTCTCTCCCTGCTTGATTCCTTCGATATACATGAGAATTACCTTCGTATCCTCGTGGGGTACAAGATATTCCAGGAGATCCGCTTCGTCAAGGTCGCTTTTGTTTCCAACGGAACAGATTGTCGACAGACCGACATTATCAACGGATGTTTTTCCGATCATAGCCAGCCCAAGCGCACCGCTTTGTGTTATAATGGCAACCCCGCCGGCTCTGATTTCTTTTGGCCCGAATGTGGCGTTTAACGAGGACGATGCAGAATACAGGCCGAACATGTTCGGCCCCATGATCCGCATTCCCTGTTCTCGGGCAAATAAGGCAATCTTCTTCTCTTCCACCATATTGCCCACCTCGGAAAACCCCGACGAAACGACCATGAGAAATTTCACTTTTTTTCGGGCACAGCTTTCGACTGCTGAGAGCACCCGGTGAGCAGGGACAACGATACTCACGACATCCACATCACCTTCCACAGCTTCGACCGAGTCATAAGCCTGCAGTCCCATCAACTCCCCACCCGTGGAATTAACGGGATAGATGCGGCCTTCATATCCTCCCGCCATGATGTTTTCCAGCACTTTGGAGCCTATTTTCCCCGAATCCCGTGATGCGCCGATTACGGCAATCGATCTCGGTTCGAAAAGATACCGGATATCCGGATAGTTATTTTTCGACATACTGCACACCTCTTCACGGCCACCTTCACGTCTGTAAATTTCTCATATCGGAACTCCGGGTCCTTCACGTCATCCGAATGAAAGTAACAGACAGCGCCGTCCATATTCACACCACTTGTCTTATAACTAAAGCATCATTTTCTTGAGTACTATAAGGTAATGCCTGAAATCGACGGTTGAAATACCTGATGGAGCTATCAGCAAAAGTCAGAGATCCTGCATGGAGTGATAATCAACAGTAAATTGTCATCCGAATCGAATAGTTACCAAAACAGTCCCGTGGTCATCTTATTCCTTAAAAGCCATTCTCAGCTCATAAACTCCTGACTCGACCCGACGCTGCAAATCGAATCCCATTTTCTCGAAAACCCGGAGCATCGGTTTGTTTTCCACGAATACTTCAGCGGTGAAGCCGAGCAATCCCTGACGTTTTGCCAGAAAAGTAAGATAAACGATCAACTCCGTTGAAATGCCCATATTCTGGTAATCATCCCTTACGGCAAATGCCGCTTCCGCCGAATGTTTTGTCTCATCGATACCGTACTGACCGATACCGACGATCTTTTCTTTGTGCTTTCTGTCTACGACGGCCAGTATGATCATTTCCTTCGTATAATCAATGACCGCAAAATCCTGCAGTCGCTCGTGAGGCATATCTTTGCGCTGTGACATGAATCGTCGATACATGCTCTTATCGGAAAGTGAATAGAAGAAATCCTTTAAAAGCGGCTCATCGCTGATCTTAACCGGTCGTAAGTAGATATCCAATCCCGTTTTCGTCGTCCTGTATCCCTCAAGACTTTCAGGGTATTCACCGCGTTTCCCTGGTATATACGACTGATCTTTATAGATGAGCCCATTTTTCTTCGCCTCTTCAATCAGCCAAGGCCTGAATTTCGGATGGGCAATGGAAATGAGTTCCATCGCCCGCTCACGTATGTTCTTACCATGCAGGTAGACGATGCCGTACTCCGTTATGACATAATGGATGTCCCCCCGGTTGAGCGTCACACCGGCACCTTCCTTCAGAAACGGGACAATACGTGAAACGGTATCATCAGATGCGGTCGACTGCAGCGCCAGGATCGTCTTGCCGTTTCGAGACAGGACGGCGCCCCGCATGAAGTCGGCCTGGCCGCCGATACCGCTGTAAAAGATCTTTCCGATCGACTCGGCGCTTGCCTGTCCCGTCAGATCTATCTCGAGTGCGGAATTGATGGCGGTCATGTTTTCATGCTGCGCAATAATCAGCGGATTATTCGTATAATCGATGGTTCTGAATTCGACCATGGGATTGTCATGCAGATATTCGTATGTTTCCCTCTTTCCCATACAGAAGGCAGCCACAGATCTGCCGGGATTGACCGTTTTTCTTGAATTATCGATAATCCCCTTGCGCATTAACTCGACGATGCCGTCTCCTATCAATTCCGTATGCACTCCTAGATTCCGTTTGTCATTCAGATTCGATAAAATCGCATCGGGAATGCTGCCGTAGCCGACCTGAATCGTGTCACCATCCTGAATCAGCCGGGCCACATAGGAACCGATTCGCTGAATGATTTCTGAATCGACCCCCGCATTGAACTCAAGAAGCGGTTCATCGAAGGGAACGATGAAATCGACATCTTTAATATGTATGAATCCGTCGCCGTGGGTGCGGGGCATCTGCGGGTTGATCTGTACGATCACCGTCGTCGCCTTTTCGATTGCAGCCATATCGATATCGACGCTTACGCCGAGACTCATATAGCCGTGCTTATCGGGGAGAGACGCCTGTACCAGTGCGACATCGATGGGCACAATACCCCGGCGAATGAGACCGGGCACTTCAGACAGAAAAATGGGCGTATAGTCCGCTATTCCTTCATTGACGGCATTACGCGTATTATCGCCGATAAAAAAGGAATTATGACGGAAATTGTACTTGAATTTCTGATCGGTATAAGGAGCAACACCGAGTGTCCATACGTGAAACACTTCGGCATCAAAGAAAGCCTTGGGATGAGAATTGACGTACTCAACAAGGGCGTTCACCAGATACTGGGGCTCACCGCAGCCGGTGCTGATAAAGATTTTATCACCCCGATTGATGCGGCTGAAAATATCATTTTCCGGCGCAAACTTATCGGGATATCGTAGTTTCAGTTCTTCTATTTTCTTTGCATTGATCTGTGACTGAAGATCATGCCAATAAGAGGTGGAGATTGCTTCCTTGCTGTTCTCATCCATTCAGGCACTCTCCTTTCCTCACGTCTACAATCGTTCAGTGACACAGTCAGTTAAATAATTATAACGATACTCACAGTTAATACTACAGAGCTGAAAAAAACCGGTCAAGCCCTATTTTAAACAAAGAGACGGTTTATCCCCTGATGCAGGATAACCATCGCCCCGCACCCTTGTTCAAGTGAATCAAAACATGTGATCGGAAGCCGTTAATGAAAAGAGGGTTTGTCCACACGATCGGACAAACCCTCTCTAAAACAAGTAGTTACAGCTTTATGCCGGCAAGAAGAGTAGACCGAGAATGAAAACGATTGCACTGACCACAAGAACAACCATGGTGTAGCCGACTATCTCCCTGGCCTTCAGACGGGTGATTCCCAGCAACGCCAGCGCCCAGAAGGGCTGGAGCATGTTGGTCCATTCATCTCCGTAGGCAATCGCCATAAGGGTCTTGTTGATTGAGAAGTCCAGCGCCTGCGCCGCCTCAACCATAATGGGCCCCTGGACAGCAACCTGACCGCCTCCGGACGGCACGAAGAGATTGACCAGACCGGCACTGAGGAACGCGAAAATCGGATAGGTTGTGGCGGTGGAGACCGCTACGAACCAGCCGGCAACGATACCGACAAGACCGGAATACTTCATCATCCCCATGATGCCCGCATAGAAAGGGAACTGAACGATGATTCCCGCACACGCTCTGGCCCCTTCGCCAACGGCACGGATATAGTTGATCGGCGTGCCCTGCAGAATGATACCGACCATGAGGAAAATAAAGTTGACGATATTCAGGTTGAGTGCGAATCCCTGCGTTGCGAAATACCAGACGATGTAAATCAGACCGGCCACACCGATAATGAGTGAGATGGCCCGGCTGTTTTCTATCATGTCGGCGGGTACCATTTCGCTCTTCGGTATCTCTTTGACTTTCTCTTTTTCCACCAATGCAGGATCGACATCGACAATGGTTTCTATTTCCTTTTCATTCTTCGGCGCCATCAACATACAGGTCAGTGGAATAACCGCCAGGAGCACCAGTGTAACCACGATGTTCATGGGACTGAAAAGAGTCTCGCCTGTCGGTATAAGACCGATCTGTTTTTCCAGAAAGTGACCCTTGGTGGCAACGAGCAAGGGAGCCGACGCGGAGAGCCCGCCGTGCCACGTAAGAAACCCTGCATATCCTGCCGCACCCAGCAGTGGATAATGCATCTTGATGTTGCGTAGATGACCGCTTCTACCGACCTCACGGGCCATCAAAGCACCGACGATGATACCGAGTCCCCAGTTGATCCATGAAGCAATCGCCGCCGTCAGACCGACGAGAAAGATTGCGCCCCCCTGATGCTTGGGAATTTCGGCAAGTTTTTCGATGCCTCTTCGCACAATCGGCGATGTCGCCAGTGCGTGACCGGTCACGAGAATCAAGCACATCTGCATTGCAAAGGTCAGTAACTCCCAGAACCCTTTATACCAATCCTGTATCAACATAAAAGGACCGTGTTTCGTAAAGATAAGACCCATAACAAAGGTTATGAAGGTCAGCAGGATAGCAAACAACATGGGATCGGGCATCCATCTTCGTGCCCATCGATCAAAGACACCACCTAATGTTCTAATCATAATCTTCCACCTCCTCGTTCTCATACGAACTAGCAATGATATAGCATGTTGATAATAATCAAAAATCAGCCGAA
Source organism: Deltaproteobacteria bacterium (assembly GCA_011056835.1). Taxonomy (GTDB): domain Bacteria; phylum Desulfobacterota; class Syntrophia; order Syntrophales; family UBA6807; genus DSDU01. Next base: position 24,830 of record DSDU01000052.1, on the reverse strand, counting down.
AAGGTATTATGTGTCACCTTGTTACGCAAACCGTTCGGCATGCCCGGACAAGACCCCGACCCACCACGTCAATGATGAAACAGATTATTTCTAAGTCAGAAAATAGATGAGCTGAAGATAACATATGATATGACCTTTTCTCGTCGGTAAAACTCATATCACGAAGAACAGAATTACATTAGATTCACTCGAACACATTATTCAGATGAACAACAGCAACAAAGCCCGCAGACATTTTCCTATCGGGTTATCGCAATGTGTTGCCACCTATTGCCGTAAGGCTTCATTTGAACAGCAACTTCATCAGGTCGATTCTTACCCTGTAATTAAGGTAACCATTCAGATAACGCGAAATCAAGGATGTGATATTTTTGTAAAATCCCCCCTTTCTCTATTAATTTATACCACTCTTACAAACAATCCATTGAAATTGCTTTTTTAATATAAAGAAAAATTGTCTGCTGTCAACCAATTTATATGTGATCGTACATAAAATATCGATAATCGGAAATTCATACAGAGAGATAAACGAAGGCAATCCTTTGCAGGTTATCTCGAATATTATGGTTATAGAAAAATGATAGTTCTCTATTCCCGCAGACCTGTGCAAGTCATCACTGACGTATTATCGGATTTCTATAACGTGGGTTGATGGAAAACGGCTCAAACTATCTATTCAATGTAGAAAGGACCCCCGAGAGCGGAATTACAAAGAAGGGGCAGCTCTCGGAGGCTTGTATGGGCGTCAGCAATTCTCGCCCCTATAGTAAAAATCACGGGACGCGTCAAGTTGTATTCTGTTGGTGTTCACATATTGTTATTTTTTCGTTTCCACTCACATCGGGGCGTGAGTTTGTTGATGGAAAATAAAGGGGGAAACGGTGTTCCGGTCACAACGGTAAGGATAACACCCTATCAAGAGGCCCTTGGGGAAACACCCGTCTGCGGCGTTACCATCAATCTTCGTCACTGCGACAAACCCGTACGTACGACTCCTTCCTCAGGGCTGGGAGTACAGACAAGGACTGCCGATAGGCAGGCGTTGCGGCACTATAGTAATAAATGGGTCCTTGCCGGTGCGCGCCGCAAGACAAGCAAATTTCGGGTGCCTTAAATCCGAACATTTTTGAACGGTCTCATCCTGGGAATTTGTCAACGGCCTGTTGAGATCAGCCTGCCGTTTTTAAACCATGCCTCAGATGTCAACACCAAGAAAAAATCGTAACATCAATCCTATCAAGAAACTGACGGCCGCAACGCCGAGACTCAGTCCCGTCATCTCTAGAAATCGTTTTTGAAACGGGTCGCCTTTCGCAACGGAGATGTAGTAGTTGAAAACGGCGATTATTGAAACAGCCCCAACCAGGGTACACCCTAAACACACATAGTAATTATTTAGAACCAAGTAAGGCATAACAAGAAGCAGTACGGTAATCAAATATGTCCCCCCTGTGTAAACGGATGCTTTCACAGGATTCTTGACCGATCCCTCCTCCTTCGTCGAGAGGTACTCAGAAGCCCCCATGGACAAGGCGGCGGCAATTCCGGTAATCGATCCTGTCAGAGCGATCAGTTTCGTGTTCTGCAATGCCAGGGTTAATCCGGCAAGTGCGCCGGTCAACTCCACCAGGGCATCACTCAGTCCCAACACGACCGATCCCGTATAGCGAAGCCTTTCTTCGTCAAGCATTCCAAGCAAAGCAGCCTCATGATGGTTCTCCTCACGCATGATGACCTCCGTTTCGGGGATCGTTTCCCGCAATTGTGCATAATTCTCCTGTGCACCTCCCTCCCCTCGTTCCATCAACTTGAGACCAAAGGTCAAACCGAAAATCCGACTTATCCAGCAGTATTTCCAGATTGTCCATTGGTCAGGCGCCACATCCTGCCGGGTGTAGGTTCGCCACACGCCGTAATGCCGGAGTTCATCACGGGCAATATCCTCAAGTATACGCCCGTTCTCAGAATGTTTGACCTTTTCGGCCAACCTTCTGTAAATATGATGTTCGGTGATTTCATTCTTCTGATAATCCAGCAACACCTTTCGCAGATCTTCACTGATATCCATTCTTCAACTCCTCTTGTAAGGGCTTCCAAGTGTGCAAATCTAAAAGGCAACGAAACCTCCCTCAAATACGGATCCCTCAATACTGCCATACGCTGTCCGGAGCGACTCAGCGTCGACAAACTGCTTTCATGCATCGGTTGAACACTTGTCGACATTTCTTAAAGTTCAATATGATAATACCTAAATCCACGCTTAAGCGGAGTGTTTTATGGGGAGTTATGCACACGCATGTCTGCCGGTTGAACTCATGCCGGGGTTTAGGAGAACGCATCCCGCACAAACTCAAGATTAAAGCGCACTGCTTCACATGTCAATCCTTCACATAAATGTGGAGGATTGTCGTTATGAAACCCTTCAGGACGAAGCACTCTGCAAGTCAAACTTGAAAAACGCCGTTCAAAGCGTTGTGCATAACGGTGGCAGGTTTCGACAATCGCGGCATCCTGAATCTTTTGAATCCGACCCCAAATGCCGATAAACAACAACGTTCCCTCGACTAACCCGCATTGGGCGCCATATTCGCCGGCGCCATGCATTCCAAGGGCCGAATCGAGGACCTGCTCCGACAGATTCACGCCAAAGTGCTCCGATAAAATCTTGAGTGTCGTGATCGCACAGTTCAAATCATCATCCCAGTAATACTTTTTGACGCGGTCATTAATAAACTTTTGCATTTCCATGGTGTCACGGCCTTCTATGGTCGATGCCACAGTCTCTTTTAATGTCATCAAAGTCGTTCTATTGTAAAAGTATCAGAAGATCACCAACAGAGAATGAAAACATATGATCCACTGAGCTGCAATGCGTTGAATACTTCACGAAATGGAGATCCCGCCTGATCATTTATAAAGTGAATTATCATGTAGTAAGCCACGAAACCGGCTATTGAATCGTCTTCAAACTCGAGTCTCAGGATGTTACCCTTTTGAAAGTGTAGTTCCGGGTGAATTGTTCGTGCCTGTTCCAGTGATTTTTCGATAGATCAAGTCCGGAAACTTCAGTTCCGTATCTTTCAGGTATTGCGCAGTCCGGCCGGCGCCGCAGCCGAAATTCCAGATCGGTCATATGGTTCCGATTTCTTACGAGAACCCGTAAAGCATCTTCTGATAATTTGGTTTTTTTCGTTTTCTCCAAAGAATGCGTTCGCATATACTCCGGTCAAGGAATTGTACATTTTATCTATTGTATTTGGATCCCGCCCCATAATCCGGAGACACGGCGCCTTCCACATCAGGATAAGAAAGATACGAAATTCATGACAACAGCCCGTTAATACACCACATTTCGGTGTGGTCAAACAGTTGAAATAAAAGGGGTCACGATTCCTCGTAACCCCTTGATTCTTATGGTGGGCCGCCGGAGACTCGAACTCCGGACCAATTGATTAAGAGTCAACTGCTCTACCAACTGAGCTAGCGGCCCGTTATGTCATCGCATGTCGCTCATTGTCTGGCGCGCCCGGTAGGATTCGAACCTACGACCAACAGATTCGAAGTCTGCCACTCTATCCAGCTGAGCTACGGGCGCTTTTTCTTATCTTAACAACTGCAGATCTTAGTATTGTCATATCATTCGAAGAAAGAACAAAACCGTCGAAGAGGTGCTATTTAATTATTTTCTAACCGTTCGTCAAGTAATTTTTTTTATTTCAGACAATCCCTTGTTTATAAAAGTCATCTATCTCTCCGGAGGCATAGCCCATCTTGCTGAGGATTTCCCGGGTGTGTTCTCCCAGTCCCGGCGAGGGGCATCGTACCCGGGGCTGATCCCCGGAATATATAACGGGAAATCGCTGCTGAGGAATCATACCACCCGCGGGATGTTCCGATGAAAACCAGAGACCCCGATGCCGTATCTGGGGATCACGAACAGCTTCCTCAAGGGAATTGACGGGTGAATAACAGATCGTATACTTTTCGAAGAGATTGATCCATTCATCCCGGGTTTTTTGCAGAAAGATGGATCTTGTTTCATCGATCAATTCCTCCCGCCGCGGGCTTTGCGCATATTGATCTTCAATGAGATCTTCCCGTTTCACGGCCCTGCAGAATTCTTTCCAGAATTTCTCTTCCAGGCAACCGAGCGAAAGATATTTTCCATCGGCCGTCTCGTATATATTGTAAAATGCGAACCCTCCTCCAACGAGACTTTCGCCGCGTCTGGGCATGATGCCGTCGGCCATATACTGAGACATGACAAGGCTCAAAAAGGGGGTCAGGCTGTCGAGAATCGCCACATCGACATATTGTCCTTCACCGGTCCGCTCCCGCCTGAGCAGAGCCGAGATAATTCCCAGTGCAGCGCTCAGGCCGCCACCCGCGCCGGCAAACTGAACGGCGGGAACAATCGGCGGGCCTCCTCGCTCGCCCAGGAGATCAACGATACCGGAAATGCTCAAGAAATCAATATCGTGAGCCGGTCGATGTTTATACGGCCCGTCCTGCCCGAATCCTGTTAAAGAACAACAGATAATGCCTGGATTAACTTTTTTAAGGTCATCATAACACAACCCCAGTTCTCCCATCGTGCCGGGAATGCAGCTGTCGAGAACGACATCGGCGGCGGGAATCATTTTCATTAAGATTTCAAGGCCTTTCTCATGCTTGAGATTCAGTGTCATGCCTTTTTTATTTCTATTGATAATGTGAAAATAACTTCCCATTGTCTTCACAATCGGCGGCGTCCATCTGAAATTATCTCCGCTGTTTGGATTTTCGATCTTGAGAACTTCAGCGCCGAGATCCGCCAGGATTTGGCTGCAGAGCGAACCGGGCAACAGTGATGACAGATCAATGACATACATTCCGTCAAGGGGTAACGACACGATAATTCACCTCTGTTAGAATTTCGACTGATATGATCGGCCGTTCATATTTGGTGATATATTTCCCATCGATCAACACTTATTTCCCGATCTGGCCGCCGAGCCACCTGAGATACTCGACACTGCCTGCCACGATGGGAAGGGCTATAATTTCCGGTACATCATAAGGATGGAGTTTCTTGATTGACGTTTCGACAGCCGAATAGAGTTTATGTGACGTCTTGATCGAGCAGAGCCATTCTTCTCCATGCTCCACAGAACCTTCCCAACGATAGATACTCGCCAGGGGACCGATGATCTGAACACACCCGGCCAGTTTTTCTTCTACCAGGGTCCGTGCAATCTTTTCGGCATCTTCTTTTCTCTCAGTGGTGGTCACTACCTGAATGAATTTTTCCACGATTCATTCCTCCTTCATGAATCATCCCTGTTCGAAAACCGACGGCTGCCCAAACCGCGCCGTCGATCTGATTTTCCAGGTTTCCAACTCATGATTGCCGCCTCAGATGGCATGCCGCTGCGCGACCGGTTCCCGTGTGGAGCAACGCAGGCTCGACAGTATCGCACACGTCCATCCGGTAAGGACACCGGGGATGAAAGGAACAGCCGGACGGTGGATTGAGGGCGCTCGGCATATCTCCCTTCGGAAACACTCGTTTCATCTTTTTTGACGGGTCGGGAACAGGTACGGCCGATAAAAGGGCTTCCGTATAGGGATGCAACGGGTTACGAAACAGTTCGTCCCGGCCCGCCAGCTCAACGATCTTTCCAAGATACATGACGGCAATGCGGTCGCTCATATGGCCGATGACGCTCAGATCGTGGCTGATGAACAGATACGTCAGGTCAAAATCGCGTTGCAGATCTTTTAACAGGTTGAGTATCTGGGCCTGAATGGAAACATCAAGTGCCGATACGGGCTCATCGGCAACGATGAGATCAGGATTGAGGGCGAGTGCCCGCGCCACACCGATTCGCTGCCGCTGGCCCCCACTGAATTCATGGGGGTATCGTCCCATGTGCTCCTCCGTCAATCCGACAATCTCCATCAGCCCTGCTGTCGCGGTCCGTCGTTCCTTCCCGTTTCTAATCCCGTGAATGAAAAGGGGCTCCCCTACGATGAAACCGGCGCTTTTTCTCGGATTCAATGACAGATAGGGGTCCTGAAAGATGAGTTGGACCTTTCTCCTGAATTCTTTTAATTCTTCTCTCTTGAGCGTCAGGACATCCTTACCCTGGAATAAAATGCTCCCTCCGGTAGGCTCTTCCAGTCTCATAATGAGCCTGCCGATGGTCGTCTTTCCACACCCCGACTCACCGACAAGCCCCAGAGTCTCACCTTTATGGATTGTCAGTGATACACCATCAACGGCCTTCACCAGGCCCCGCCTTCCGGAAAGGAAACGCCCGCCTGTAGTGAAGTACTTTGTAAGATTTCTTAAATCGAGCAAGACCGACTTCATCACTGTGGTTTCTCATTCTCACCAATCTAATAACGAGTAATACCGTGCCGACGGTACCTGCCGGACAGACACACCGGACCATACTCTAAAACGTAAAACCTTAAACTCTAAACGTGAAACCTGTAACGTCTTCATTGATATCTCCAGCATCGTACCAGATGAGCTCCCTTATACTTATCGAGAGGTGGTTCCCTTTCTCCACATATGTCCATCCTGTAACGACACCTCTCTTGGAAGCTGCATCCCCGGGGCAGATTATAGAGGTTCGGCACAACGCCGGAAATCACTTTCAGACGCGTTTGTTCCTGGGAGGCGGCATCGAGTTTGGGAATGGATTCCATCAGCCCCACCGTATAGGGGTGCAGCGGTTTTGAGAAAAGCTCTGCTACGGGGGAATGCTCAACGATCTTACCCGCATACATGATTGCGGCATACTGGCAGGCCTCGGCAACAACACCGAGATCGTGGGTAATTAAAATGACTGATGTTCCGACCTTTTCTTTCAATTGGTTGATCAGCTCCAGTATCTGCGCCTGAATCGTCACATCGAGGGCCGTCGTCGGCTCATCCGCCAGCATTAGCGAGGGGTTGCAGGCAAGGGCCATGGCAATCATCACCCGCTGGCGCATTCCGCCACTCATCTGGTGGGGGTAATCTCGTATCCGCTCCTGCGGTGACGGCATCCCGACAAGGCGAAGCATTTCCACAGCACGCTCCAGCGCGTCGTGTTTCGATATGTCCCTGTGGAGCTGAATGACTTCAGCAACCTGATCTCCGATTTTCAGAACCGGATTGAGAGAGGTCATGGGTTCCTGGAATATCATGGAAATGTCATTACCCCGCATACCGCGCATTTCATCTTCAGGGAGCTGAAGGAGATCGACATTATTGAAGATGATGTTCCCCGAAACTATTTTTCCCGGAGGTATGGGTATAAGTCGTATGATCGTAAGAGCGAGAACGGTCTTTCCACATCCCGATTCGCCGACAACACCCAACGTATCGCCCCGGTTGACTGATAGATCGACGCCGTCAACGGCTTTCACCGTGCCGTTTCGCGTTTCAAAATATGTTTTCAAATCTCTTATCGTCAGGAGAGGAATCATTACTTTCGCTTCACCCAGTTTTCCAATAATTCGACGATGAGCCGGACACCGATGCCGGTGGCCCCTTTCGGTATGTACGGTCCGCTCTTTGACAACAGCGCGGGGCCGGCGATATCCAGATGCACCCATGGATAATCTCCTATGAACTTCGAAAGGAAAATGCCTGCGGTGATAGCACCGGCGGATCGGCCGCCGACGTTCTTGTAATCAGCCACATCGCTCTTTATCAGTTCCTCATACTCTTCGGGAAGCGGCAACTCCCACACTCTTTCCCCCGTTGCCTCCGAGGCCTCACGAATCCTGTTTTTCAGTTCGTTATCATTCCCCATCATGCCGACAATCAGATCGCCCAGGGCGATTACGCAGGCGCCGGTCAGCGTAGCCAGATCGATCAGGGCGGCCGGATTGTATCGCCCGGCATAGGTAAACGCATCGATAAGAATCAATCGACCTTCCGCATCAGTGCTGATCACTTCGACAGTCTTTCCCGACATCGATTTCAGAACATCCCCCGGCTTATAGGCGCTGCCGCCGGGCAGATTCTCAGTCGCGGGAATGACACCGATGACGTTTACCGGAAGCCCCAGATCAGCGGCTGAGGCGAGGATCCCGATAACGGCGGCTCCTCCCGCCATATCGTCCTTCATGTCCTCCATGCCTGCGGACGGTTTAATTGAAATTCCTCCACTGTCAAAAGTTATTCCCTTTCCTACAAGAACTATGGGACTTTCAGTCGTGTCCGCACCGCGATATTCCATGACGATCATTTTCGGCGCCTCGCTGCTTCCCCGGGATACTCCGAGAAGGGCATTCATTCCCAGCTTTTTCATAGCCGCATCATTGAGTATGTCAACCTTTATATTTCTCTTGCTGGCGACATCCTCTGCCCGTTGCGCCAGAATCGTGGGCGTCATCTCATTGGAAGGTGTGGCAACGAGATCTCGTGTGTAATACACGGCTCGGGAAATTTTCTCTCCTTTATCCGCCATCGTCCGAATTTTCTTCACCGTGGGCAGTTTTGTCCCCATAATAACGAATTCATTCACGGTTTTCATCTCAACACGATCAACTGTCTTAAACGGTGTGAACTCATAAAGGCCGAGCATAACACCTTCTACAACCGTCCGGACGGTCACTTCAAGGGAAAGACCGGCATGTCCGTCATTGATTGATGTTGCAAACGTTTTCAGATTCAACTCTCTCACTTTTTGAGCGGCCTTTGAAAATCCTCCCCGCAGTTTATCTCTGCTGAAATCGCCCTTTTTCCCGAGCCCAAGAACGATGACGACACTCGGCCCAATCACCCCTCCCGTCGTAACCACTGACGTTTCGTAAAGCTTCCCTCTTATAATGCCATTCGTTATCAGGGAACTGATCTGACCATCACAAGCGGCGTCGACATCTCGTATAGTTCCCTCCGGTTTTGGTTCGTCTTCAAAAGAGACAACAACGATCGCATCGGTTGTGCTGTCCCGCAGTGCACCCTTTTTTACGGTAATCTTCATGCTTCCTCCGTTTGCTTATAAAGGCCCGTTACACCATTCGCTGTACGGGCAGAATTAATTTCACTGACACGGACCGTAACCATAATTGCATGAAAGCTGAAAGTCAATAAATTCTCCGCCCTATCTCTTCGTATTTAAGTAGTCCGGAAGTAATGACGATGTCGGCCTTTTTTACAAGCCGTTGAGAAAGTTCCGGCACGAGGCTGTTCACCAATGCCTGGAAGGAAGGCCCCCATAATCCCGGTGCGTACATTGCACCCATAAAAAGCCATAGTTACGAAACACAGGGGAATCCCGACAGGTTGGAGCAGATGGACGCTTTTCAACAGTCTCTTTACAATCAACCGGTTTTGCAGTATGAAAGAGGCAAACAATTACCATGTATACGGAGAATCCCTATGCCGGCCCTAACACTGAAGGAGTGCCCCAAGGCGTACATCCGCGAGACTCACCGATCCCGTACACCCGACGACACGCTCAGATTTATAGAAACAATGAAAGAAACGATCGGCATGAAAGACGTCGGCGATGTGACGGATCTCGACAGGCTCGGCATCCCCGTGTTCACCTGCCACAGAATACGTCCCGACGATTCACGAACGGATCACACCGGAAAGGGCCTCTCGAAGATACAGGCTCAGGTTTCTTTATCCATGGAGTCGGCGGAACGATTTTCATCCGAGTTCAGGCCTGAATATGCAGGAAGCCTCGTGCTCGGCAGTTACAGCTCTCTGTCCGCACGATACTCCGTGCTCAACCCTGAGGAGCTCATTCTTCCTCAATTCAGTCGTTACGATCACGACCGGAAACTTTACTGGACGTGGGGATTCGATCTTGCGAATGATGTTGAAATTCTCGTACCTGCATGTACCGTTTTTCATCCTTTTTATCTGGACGATACGCCATTGATCAATACCCATACCAATGGCATCGCCGCGGGTAATACGATTGAGGAAGCGGTATCACATGCCTTGGCGGAGGTAATTGAACGGGATGCCTGGAGTATCGCCAAGTTCACCGAAGCGGCAAGCGACGCCCTGGGTATCAACGACCACCCGGATAACCGATTCATAATCGATATTATTGAAAGATTCAATCATGCGGAGATTGAAGTCGTAGCCAAAGATATTACCACCGACATCGGCGTACCCGTTATTGCAGCTTTTTCAAATGACCTGGTTTACAGGAAACTCATGCCGATTGACGGTTTTGGAGCCCATCTCGATCCGAAAGTCGCCCTTGTCAGGGCATTGCTGGAAATCGCAACGACCCGCGGACTCTTTATTCAGAAATTCGGGATTGACGACTGGAAACTTTCGTATCTGGATAATACTGACGGAATGAACAGCGAGGAAGACTATCGTTTCTGTGCCTACGGACAAAAAAATCTTCATGATCTGAATGCAGACTTCAGTGACGACATATTCCGCGATATTACAACAATGATGGGCAAATTGAATGACCGAGGATTCCGCAAGGTGATCGCCGTGGATCTCACGAGAAAGAAAATCGGCATACCCACGGCAAGAATGATTGTTCCCGGAATGGAAGTATACTGTTTTGATAGCTCCCGGCGGGGTGACAGACTCTACGATGCCTTGGGCAAAGGAGGCTGAACCGTGCTTTCAGAAGAAGAAACACGACAACGGGCAGCCTTTTACTATTGTGCGGGATTCCAGCTCAAAATGCTTATGAGAAACGATTTTCTGCGTCCCGAAGAGTACCTTACGATCCTGGAACGGTCATCTCTCAAGCTCGCCGAAGATGAAATTATCAGAACAACTATCGAGGAGGGTGTTCTGTCTGGCAGCGAAGACGGTGGGGTCTACGCCCTCATAACACTGTTTGAAGGGTTTCTCTACGCTCTGTGCGAAGTCCTCGAAATCGACGCCGATTCCATAGCAGCAATAATTCCTGCAGAATTCCTTGCGACACTTTCCGATGAAATGAACGCCGGCCGGTCATCAGATTAACCCGTTTGATCAGTGTGACGCATCAGATTAAAGAGTGCATTTCATGTCATGCCGCCTTTGTAAATGATGTTGTCCGGTCTAAAATTCATCTGAGCTTTAACTGCAGGGCTTGTGAGAAATAAACCTCTATCCGCAAACAAACCGAATCAAGCAGGCAAACGAAAGCCGTGGGCGCCATTACCACCCGCGGCTCTCACATTACAGGGGTAACAAATTTTCAACCGGAACTTTTCCGGTAGATCTGTCACTTAACCTTCCGGGCAAGAAAATATCCGTCTGGATCACATTCTGTTCTGAGAAGCCTCAAGTCCTCATCTGTCGGCTCCGCCATTTCTTTCAGTCCCGGAGAAATGATCAACTCAAAACTGACTTTTTCCTGAATTTGTTCCGCCGTTCTTCCCGGTGCTACCTCAAGAAGCACCATACGCTTCGAATCTTCATCAAATCCAAAGAGGGCTTCGTTCGTAATAACACGGTACGGCCCGGACCCCATGACACCTGCCTTCTCGCGGTAATCGGGTGACCCGTCACCAAACCCGATGCTGGTCAGGAATTCCAGTTTATTTACGAATCGTCTCTTTTCAAGGGCCATGATGATAATGGATTTCTCACAGTTAGCCGCCATTGCACCGGCGCCTCCGCTTCCCGGAAACCGTGTCAGAGCCTCGGTATAGGTTCCGCCTTCGAACGTGGAATTCACATTCCCGTACATATCGATCTGCGCGCCGCCGATAAAGGCGTAATCGGCGTGACCCCGCTGTGTCAGCTCGAACACGGCACAGAGACCCTTAAGATAACATGCCTTGCGGCAAGCTCTTGTATCTCCAACCGACAGGGGCATGCCCATTTCCAGGACCGGTGTCAGGGGACCTGCCTCGAAAATAATCCCGAGACCCGGGGCATGGGTCAGCTGGGCGTGCATTGATGCAATGATCGGTAATCCTGTTCCGACAAATACTATTTTATTATCTTCCAATACTCGTGATCCGGTGTATGCAATCATTTCAAAGGGTGTACAATCAGCCATTATAATAACCTCCTCACTTAACAGCCATGACGGAACGCTTATGACAATATGATCGGTTGTCCGCCGTCCATCTCTCTGATTTTTTTCAATGTCGTATAGGGCAGTTTGCTCAGGAAATCGTCGTATGTTTCACATCCGAAGATATATTCTTCGTAATATTTTTTCAGTTTATCCGCATTTCCCGTTTTCCTGAATTCATCCGACGCACTTCTGAACATAAGGATATGTTCCATATCAAACCAGTAATTCCCGTAACATGCTCCAGGATATCCGCCGAAACGCTGCTCTACAACGGCATCAACTGCCGTATAGGGTATTTCCGTCAGATTCGGATAGGTTCTGATGTTTTCGTTGGGTATGATCTGCTCTGTTGTTACGATGGTATGTCCCGCAGCTATTGAGATCTCAGGACATGTACACAGAGCCCCGAAGATCCGGCAGTTACCGTACATATCCGCCGCCGTTGCATGAATCAGCCCCACGTCGGGATAACACGCCGGCACAAGATAGGTATTCTTGCCGGTGAAGGGGCTCTCAACCATGGTACCCCTGTTGACGAGTTCCATATCCGATCCACCGTGGTCTCTGACCGGAAGAAATTCGAGCCCCATTGACGCCGCCTTGAACCGGGCGGACATGCCATAGTTGGTATAGTCGTCCAACTTTATCATGCCGTTGGAGATCAGGTGTCTCAACAAAGGGGCGATACCGATGACTTCGTATCCCCACCATGCCAATTCTACCCGCTTGATCGATACCTGCTGTGGATAGAGGAGCATTGCCCCGGCCAACAATTCGGGACATATGGAACTTGACTGGAACGACAATGTCAGGTCCTTAGCTCCCTGGCGAATTATCTCATGTATGAGAGCCACCGGAGGACGTGTGTTGACAAAACCTCCAATGGCTATATTCAGCCCTTCTTTGCCATGAATATACTTGGCAACCGATTCTTTCAGTGTCATCCTCTTATCTCGAAGATCCTTTGGTTTGTTAACCATGATCTTACGGGCATCTTCAGGTGACAGCCCCCACCATTGGAAGGGGTCTTCTGCGATTTTACTGAGTTCGCTTTGTTGCAAACTCGACACATTTTCAATCAACGAACCTGTCTTCTTTTTAATCATACTCATACCTCCCAACTTCTTCTCCTCGTGTCATGCGAGTCCCTTCAGCAATTCCGCTTCACTTCAGGATACGTCGCGCGGCAAGGCTTCCCTTACCGTGGTGCGCTCTATACTAAAAGGGCCCTCAGGGTCAAGTCAAAAGTAACCTGTTGTGAATGGTACGCCATGTCACGGTGTATCCAGGACGGGTCACTGAAAAAGTCCGACTACGAGACCCTTCAATAATGTCCGGTTTTAAGCCACACGAAATCCCGAGGAGGGAGTCATACTTACAGGTACGTCGCAGCGACAAATGATGGGGGCGAAGCCGCAGGTGGGCGTTTTTCAACCGCCTCTGAAGATATGAAAAGGAGGGTATTGAAGAACCCGAGTCATGCCTGAGAATGGGAGGTGCCAGGTCGTGATAAGACACGACGAGTGGGATCGAACAGATAATGATCTTTTCATGCTATTTAACCAGACTGTATGCAAACTTTTTAAAAATATCCTTATCAAATTTCCCCTTGTTCACATCATCCTTCAATAAATTCAACGTATCAATGGGAATCATGGCGCATCGATAGGGCCGGTCATTATTCGTGAGCGCTTCATAACAATCGATGACTGCGATTATTTTTGCAATTTCTGAAACGTTTTTCTTGTTGTTCGGATAACCTGTTCCGTCCAGCTTTTCATGGTGTTCCAGCGCGGCCAGACAGATGCCCTTGTCGCTGAATCTGCACTCCCGCAAAATCTGATAGCCGATCAGGGTGTGACTTTTCATTTCCTCAAATTCCTCGTTGTTCAATATTCGCGGCGCCGTTAGGATTTCAGGAGTGATTTTTACCTTGCCGACATCGTGAAGCAGCGCGCTGATTCCAAGAACTTTTGTCTGCGCCGTCGATAAATGGGCGTGTGAAGCGAAGGCAAGGGCAAAGGCCATTACATTGATCGAATGGATAACAGTACTGTAATCCGTGGACGATACAAACAATAACTGCTTGATGACGTCGCTCTCATCGGCGTAATCACTGATCAGGATGTCCATTGTTTCCGAAACACCCTCGAGACTGCCGCTTCTCGGTTCCATTAATGTTTCTTCCACGATGGAAATAAGCGTGCTTTTGACCTGAGCGGGGTCCCCTGATTTCACATTGTTCTGCAACTGTCTGTTAAATCCCCGCTGCGCTTCCTGAAGACCTTTTAACTTATCCTCGTGCTTCATGTACAATTCAACGTGCAATCGCTCTTCGCTGATGCGCATATCGCTCAGCGTCTTCCCTCCCGGCTTATACATGACATATCTCCCATCATCTGACTTTACATACAGCGGAACATCAACATAGTAATGCAACTGTGATTTCCGCGCCAAAATCATACCGCATCCCACCAAAAAACACATTTTTCATTGGAACCGTTCTGTCAGTTACAATCGGGCTTGCGCCATTATAACTTTAATATCACGTAGTAATTATTCAAAGATCCGGGCGGATCGGTTGTGCACTTCACGAAATGACCATGCCGTCGGAACGGAATTTCACCTCTCCGTTCTCAATCAACAGGCGATCGACATCATTGACGGCGGAACTGCGGTCTCATGCAATTCTTTCGTTTTTTTATTTGATTTCTCGATGGTTCATGTCTACCGTAGTTGATACATCACTATTAATCAAGATGTGATAATGAAGCGTTCTTCCATATCAAAAAAAGATATCATACAAATACTGGAAGAAATCGGAACAATTCTGGAATTGAAAGGCGATAATCCATTCAAATCAAGAGCATACTATACCGCTGCCCGGAGCCTTGAATCTTTCACCGGCGATCTTCATCAAGCAGTTACCGAAGGGACACTCTCCCGGATCAAAGGAATCGGGAAAGCGCTGAACCAGAAAATTACCGAACTCGTCACAACGGGAAAGCTCGGTTATTATGAACAGCTCAGGAAATCGATGCCGGCCGGCTTCAAAGATATGCTCCGCATCCCGGGACTCGGCGCTAAGAAGATTCACATCATTTACGATAAACTGGGAATTGAGACGGTGGGAGAGCTCGAATATGCCTGTCTCGAAAACAGACTTGTCGAATTGCCCGGATTCGGGGAAAAAACCCAGGACGGTATTCTTCTGGGAATACAACGTCTCAAAAAATACAGCGAACGGCACCTCTACGGATCGATTATCGACACTGCCGAACAACTTCTCGCTCTTCTCGGGAAATGCCCTTTTCTAAAAACATCCAGCCTTGCAGGGTCACTCAGACGATGCAATGAGACTGTCAAGGATATCGATATTCTGACGGCAACGAATCATCCCGACCTACTTGCCGATTATTTCGTCTCACTGCCTGATGTTGCTACGATTATCGAGCGAGGAGAAACAAAGATCAGAGTCAAACTTGCATCGGGACTTCCGGTAGAGCTTCGAATTGTTTCGGAAAAGGAATTCCCCTTTGCACTCCATTACTTAACGGGGAGCAAGGAACACAACATGGCTATGCGGTCCCGGGCAAGGAGCCGCGGACTTAAACTGAATGAATACGGACTTTTCAGTGCTTCAGGAACCATTGCCTGCCGCAGTGAACACGATCTGTTTCATGCACTCGATCTCTCATATATACCGCCGGAGCTGCGGGAAAATATGGGTGAAATGGAAGCGGCCGAAAAAGGAGAAATCCCGAGGTTAATCCGGCATAGTGATCTGCGAGGTCTTTTTCATGTTCATACGAATCAAAGCGATGGCATGGACGCCATCGAATCGCTCGTCGCCGCCACAAAGGAAATGGGAATGGAGTACCTGGGAATAGCAGATCACAGCAAGTCCGCCTTCTATGCCGGAGGCCTCGATGTGGCTGCAATAAAAGCTCAACACGACATGATTGACAGGATCAATTCGCTGGAGAAGCATTTCACCGTTTTCAAGGGAATTGAGGCGGAAATCCTCCCCGACGGAAGTATTGACTATGATGATCAGACACTGGAACTTTTTGATTTTGTCATCGCCGCTGTCCATTCCCAGTTTAAAATGTCGGAAGAAGACATGACGGCGAGAATTCTGAAGGCCCTTGACAATCCCTATGTCACGATGCTTGCCCATCCGACGGGGCGATTGCTGCTGGCCCGTGAACCGTATCCTGTCGACCTTGTGAAAATCATTGATCATGCCGCCGCCCGCGGCACAATCATCGAAGTAAACGCAAATCCCCATCGACTTGATCTCGACTGGAGATTCTGCAAGTATGCCGTGCAACAGGGCGTCAAGCTTGCCGTCAACCCTGATGCTCATGGCATTCAGGGACTGCACGATATCCGGTTTGGCATCAACACGGCACGGAAAGGATGGGTGTCGCCGGCTGACTGCATTAACTGTCTCGGCCGTGAAAGTATACAAATCTCATATATGAATCAGTAGAAATCCACTTTTTCCCTTGACACATTGTGGCATATTAACTATACGTACGTATATTACCAGGGGGGATAGGCAAAGAGGTATTGCAGAAAGAATCAACGACGCGAAGTCGTCATTGCGTGAAGTCTGTGATCATTTCCAACCGGAGTAGTACCACCCAGAGCCGTCGGAATTAAATCGTTTGGTTCTTTCCATTACCTTCCCCACGTTTACCGTTTATCTCGATTGAATTCATATAAATAAATTCTGATACGCCGTATACTGTGCCGATCAGGATGATAAAGGAAACATTCCGTTTGGGCGAGAAGACAATAGAAAAATCGAGATGGAATGCTGAGCAGCCTCCAGCGGCGACTATATGGCGCTTCTTAAGTTATCAGGCACTGCATGCGTCAAGATATCACAATGCCGGACAAATGGTAGATGGCTATGCATACCATGAAAATTCGCAATGAAAGGAGGTGACACACTTCATTATTTTCTGCATTATTTAGAATCACATTTGGGCAAGCGAGTGGCAATTTACATTAACATCTTGAAAGGAGGGAATTATGCCCAGACTTCGTGAAAAAACGAAAAAAGCGGAAATCTTATCGCTTGAGGAAGCGGTAAAAAGATACGTGAAAGACGGTCAGGTCATCGCCTTCAGCGGCTTTACCGGCTTCAACAGAAACCCGGTGGCTCTGACATGGGAAGCGATCAGGCAGGGCAGAAAAGACTTTCATGTTCTGGACAGGCATGGAAGCTGCAGCTCATGGCTGTTGAATGCCGTCGGCGCCATGAAGATTTATGAAACCGACTGGATGGGCTGGGGGGAAATGGCAGGCAAGCTCGACATCAACTTGAACAAACGATATCAGAGGGGTGAAGTTATTCTGGAAGACTATTCCCACGGAGCTATCGCCATGAGATTCCTTGCCGGCGCAATCGGTGCTCCCTTTATCCCCTATTATGCGCCATTGGGATCGGACCTTTATGACGACAAATATGACGCACTCGGCAAGGCTGGGTTGAGGGACGGCAAGCACCCGAAAATATCGAAGAAAAAATATATACAGATGGATGAGCCATTCTGGGGTGACGGGCAGGTCATGCTGTTACCGGCTGCACGGCCGGATATCGCCCTTATCCATGTGGCACAGTGCGGGGAAAAGGGAACGGCTCGGTGGCGAGGGATCGGAACGATCGACAAGGAACTGGTCTTCGCCTGCGACAAGGTCATCATAACCTGCGAAGAGATCGTTCCCGAATCGGAACTGAGGAAGGAACCGAATCTCAACCAGATCCCCTATTTCACCGTCGATGCCATCGTGGAGTGTCCCTATGGTGGTTATCCAAGCGCGGTACCATTCTACTACGACTATGATGCTCCCTTCATGAGGGGAATGGACGCAGCTTCGAGAAACGAAGACGATATGAAGAAGTGGGTCGATGAGTGGATATACGGTCCGGCAACCTGGAACGATCTTATTGTCAAGGTTGGTGCCAAGAGATTGCTGGAGCTCAAGGCAGACAGCACGACCGGCTACAGCACACGGATATTGAGGGGAAAGAAACCTGCACCAAGGGTAACGATGCCATTGTCCGTCGCACGAAGCGGTTATTAAGAGAAAGGGGGAACTGATAATGAAAAAATCGATAGAAGAACTGATGGCGTTGATCGACCTTATCCCTGATGAGCCGGCAAAAGTTGGAGAGTTTATCCTCCCTGAGCTGATGGCGATCGCCATTGCCCACCAGGTCCGAAACGACGATATCGTCTTCGCGGGAACGGGGCTTCCCATGGTCGGAATCATGACGGCAAATCTGACAGTCGCTCCTAACGCCCTGCTCATCTACGAAGCGGGCATCTGTGATGGGAAGACCATGCATGTTCCCATGTCGGTGTGTGACCAGAGGGCAGCCAACATGAGTTCAACACTGGGTGGACTGGTTGACACCTTCGGTTATTACCTGCAGCAGCACTTTGTCACACTTGGCTTCCTCGGCGGTGCGGCTATCGATAAGTACGGCGGCGTCAATGTCACCTCCATCGGAGATTACTATTCCCCGCAGAACCGGTTCACGGGAAGCGGCGGCAATTCCGACATCGGCACCATGTCCCACCGGGTAGCGTACATCATCCTCCAGGAAAAGAGACGGTTCCTTGAGAAAAATGATTATACCACAACACCCGGCTGGTACTGCACCGACTGGAAAGACGGTAAGTGGAAACCGAAAAAAGAGGTCTGGGCAGGCACCCCGTTTGCCGAATCCGGCCCCTGTGCGGTTGTTTCCAACTTTGCCACCTACGGGTTTGATGATGAAGGCATGATGTATCTGGATACGACACATCCCGGCGTCAGCGTAGATCAGGTGAAGGATAATTGCGGTTTTGACTTGAACGTGTCGAGACTGAAGGGCGAGACCGCTCATCCGACATATCGAGAGCTGTTCGTTCTGAGAGAGTTCGTCGATGCGGAACTCATCTTCCTGCCGCAGAAGGTAGAGTATCCGCCCGAAATCCAGAAGATCATTGACGGCTAGGAAGGCATGCCGCAAAAAGAGGGGGATTTATCCCCCTCTTTTTTTTGCATTATTCCGGCGAATAGCTATGGATAAATAAAGACTTGACTTTCATATGTTTTTTTGATCAATAGTCGGTAACTTATCAAAGTTAAGGAGAGGGGACATGAATTTAGAACTGAATGAAATCCAAAGAATGATACAGGACACGGCAAGAAACTTTGCCCAGAACGAACTTGAGCCGGTTGCGGCGCAGCTTGACGAAAATCCTTACAGTGAAGAAAATAAGAAGATATTTCTTGGCAATCTAAAAAAGCTTGCCGAGCTTGGTCTCATGGGCATCAATGTGAGTGCCGAATATGGTGGTTCCGAGGCAGGAGTCATTGCATTCAGCGTGGCCATGACGGAAATAGGCAGAGCCTGCGCTTCCACGGCAGTTACCATGTCGGTGAACAATATGGTCGCCGAAGTAATCCAGGCCATTGGTAATGAAGAGCAGAAGCAAAAATATTGCTCTAAGATTTGCTCAGGCGAGTACTCTGCGGGCGGCTTTGCCCTGACGGAGACCTCAGCCGGTTCGGACCCGTCCGATATGCGCACTCAAGCGGTGCTTGACGGAAATGAATGGGTCGTCAATGGCGGCAAAATCTTCATCACGAGCGCTGAATATGCCGGCTGTTACGTGCTCTGGGCGGTAACCGACAAGGATGCAAAAAAAGGTAGAGGCATCAGCACCTTTGTTTTAGAACAGAATGACCCGGGCTTCACCGTAGGAAGGGCCGAACACAAAATGGGCCAAAAGGCCTCAGCAACGAACGAGCTGATATTTGACAACTGCCGTTTCCCCAAAGACCGCCTTATGGGAAAACTCAACGACGGATTCAGGGCGGCTGTGGCGGAACTGACCGGTGGCCGCATCGGTATCGGCTCCATGGCTCTTGGAATCGGACTTGCTGCAATGGACTATGCAACGAAATACGCAAAGGACAGGATCCAGTTCGGCCAGCCTATCGTTAACTTTCAGGCTATCCAGTGGATGATTGCAGAACGTTACACAGAACTCGAAGCAGCACGGCTCCTTCTCATGAATGCTGCCTATCAGAAGGAAAATACCGATTTCTTTGCCAGGGAATCATCCATGGCAAAATATTTCGCAA
The DNA here is from genome assembly GCA_011056835.1 of Deltaproteobacteria bacterium. Taxonomy (GTDB): domain Bacteria; phylum Desulfobacterota; class Syntrophia; order Syntrophales; family UBA6807; genus DSDU01. The sequence goes on along the minus strand of DSDU01000052.1, from coordinate 4,689 downwards.
CGGAAGCCGCCGAGAGGGCATGCCGCAGCGCTGTCCAGATGCTGGGAGGATACGGGTATACCGCTGAATATCCGGTAGAACGTTTTACGAGAGACACCCGCATAGCATCCATCTATGAAGGGACCAACGAGATACAGAGAGTGATCATTGCGAGAGATATCCTGCGAAGCCTAGGATAATATTATGTCCGTCAATTGGTGAAAAAATATTTTTTTAAAAGGGCGCCAATTACTCTCATTTTATTTTTAATGAGTGGATGGCGCCTTTTTTATCTCCCTGTCCCTTTCTTCTATTCTTAATGTGGAGTATCGGGGATAGGGTCAGCAAAAAAATCACAATCCCTTTTCAAGAACAAATTTCGGCATTAACGTCCTGTAAAATTCCACGGCCGTCGGTGCAATATCCAAACACTGATAAGACTTTGAATCGTGGTGTCATCGGTCTTTCAAATCATCTGGCCGATTTTCTGCTTCCATTATTTTTCAAGAGCCGAATTTGAGATACTGCGATATCTGGCTTGAAACCTCTTTCGTAACTATTTGTCATTAAGTTTCAACATAACATTGTCGAACATATCGAAATGTGGTACAAGATAAAGCATCGCATTCAAATTCACTCTCCCCCTCTCATTCTTTTTGTGTCTTTATTTCAGACTCATGTCAGACGCCATCACGCTCCAGTCCTGTGTTTTATGCCTGGTTCTTCATTTCCCTACAGATAGGAGGTGATAGACGCAGAGGACTACTGTCGTTTAATCCCCGGCCACTATTCGAAAAACCACAAATGAACTACCCCGGCAGCAAGCTACGGGTATCATACTATGTTATTGTCCGGCTTGACCGGACAATCCATAAATTCCCGCTTACGCGGGAATGACTCGAAGCAAGTTTCGGGGAATTAACCCACATAGCGATTAAAGGAGGGACAACATATGACCGCTGTTTTTAAAGACTACGTCAAAAACAAGTTCAGTAAACCGGGGCCTCTCAAGGGATTGAGGGTTATCGAGTTGGTCACGCTCCTATTCGGGCCATCCGGCCCCTCTTTCCTTGCCGAGATGGGTGCGGAAGTTATCAAGATAGAACTACCTCCTCTCGGAGATGTCACCCGATCACTTAAACCATTCGACTGGTTTTACAAGGAGCAGGGTCCCATGTTCATGCACATCAATCCGAATAAGTATTACATGGCACTCGATCTCCACATCGACATGGGTCAGGACATCTTCAAGGAACTGATTGCCAAAGCCGACATCGTCGAATTTAATCTCAGGCCGGCGGTAACAAACCGGTGGAACATCGGATACGAAGATCTTAAGAAAGTCAATCCCGGCATCATCTATATTGAAAAGAACGGTTTCGGCCAATGGGGGCAGTATGCCGAGGAAGACCGTCCTTCAAATGACGGGGCCGCCCAGGCCCTGTCGGGCTATGCATGGATATCAAGTTTCCCCGGTCAACCGCCCCTCAAACAGGGGATATGGATCTGTGATTACTTCGGCGGTCTCATGGGAGAAACGGCAGTTCTTGCCGCACTTCACCACAGAAGGAAAACAGGAAAAGGCCAGTACATCGAAATGTCCCAGAGCGAAAACATCATGCGGGCCATGCAATGGGTCTGGCCGTATCAACAGATGAAAGGAAAGAGCGTCGAGCCGGCAGGAAACAGAGACCAGTGTATCTGTCCCGCCGACACTTTCCTGTGCGCTGATAATCAATTTGCTGCCATCGCGGCGCCCGCTCCCGATGAATTCAAGGGACTGTGTGAAGCCATGGGAAAATCTGAATTGGCGGATGATCCAAGATTCAAAGACCATACGACACGACTCAAGGAAGAAAATGCCCTGGCAATTCTTAAAATCATCGCCGAATGGGCCAGGACAAAAGGAGCCGACGATATTGAGAATCTCGGAATACGGCACGGCTTCGCCGCCAGTCGGGTCCACTCCGGAAAAGACATGTTTGAGAATAAGCATCGTCGTGAACGGGATTTTGTGAAAGAGATCGATGACCCCCTCTACGGCAAGTATGTTGAACATTGCTTCCCCGTAATGATGTCCAAGACACCGCCGAAGATCAAATGGACGGTCAGACCCGTGGGTTTCGACAATGAATATATCTTGACGAAGGTTCTGGGAAGAAACCAGAGACAAATCGATGAACTTTACACGCACGGGGTAATCGGAAAATGGAAAGATATGCAGGGTCGTCGTCCCCCATCTGATTGGGACGGAAAATACGGCGCCATATTAAGGAGGTGATACGTTATGGCAGACTACAAGAGAGCAAAATGGGCGGAATGGGCGGATCATATTAAATCCCTGGATGATCCCGCAACAAACTTTGAAAAACCTGAAGCACTCGATGACCTGATAGTCATTGATGTAAGTTCACGAAGTATGGCAGGCTGCTATTGTTCCTCACTTCTGGCGGAATTGGGTGCCGAAACCATCCGAATCGAACCTCCCGGAGGCGATCTTGTCAGAACATACTCGCCTGATGGTATTATGAACAAGGATACGGGACTTGCTTACCTGCAGGAGGGTAGAAACAAGTTTCATATTACCCTGGATCTGGAAACAGAAAAGGGGCGGGAAATGTTCAAGTCTCTGGCGGGACAGGCGGATGTGGTGATTGAAACATATCCAGCCGGTCGGATGGATGAGTGGGGCATCGGCTATGAGGAACTCAGCAAACTTAACCCAAGACTTATTTTCGCATCGATCTCTCCATTCGGACAGTTCGGCCCGGAGAGCAACAGAAAACAATTTGATTACGACAACGTGGCACAGGCCCGGTCAAGCATTCAATATCAGACCGGTGAGTTCTTAACTGACGGAAAGACGTATGATGACATGCCATGGGCGGTTCCCACAAAAGCAGGTCCCTGGATTGCGTGGTGTGTCGGCGGGGCCTTTGCCGCCGCGGGAATTCTGGCGGCATTGCATTACAGAGAGGTAACCGGTGATGGACAGGCTATTGATGTGTCGTCAGCAGAGGCTTACGAACGGCTCAATGATTATGCTCTCCACTGGTATGGCGATCAGGGCCATATCACGGAGCGTTTCGGCAGTCTCGACACTGCTCTCTGGCTGTACGGGTTCTTTCCCACCAGCGATGGTGGCGTTTTCCTCGGTGGACTGAGATTGGAAATGTGGAAGGCCTTTGTCGACATACTTGGAAAATGGGATGAATGGGGTGCGGACGAATGGACCACTCTGGCCCCATTTATGAAAGAAGACTGGCAGTTTAAATATCAGGCCATGATCAATCCTGAAACGTCCAAATACACGAGTCATGAACTGACGCAAAAGTCTATTGAATACGCGAAAACCGGCCGTCTTGCCCCGATCACGCCAGTTGTGGCGGAAATTGTATCTCCGTGGCAGACGATGCATGATAACAACTGGATCGAACGGGGCATGTTCACCCCTGTGCAGGACCCTGAATACGGCTCCGTTGTATGCGCCCAGGCACAGTGGAAGGCAACGGGAACACCACCCCGCACCAAGTGGGTCTGTCGGCCCGTCGGCGCCGATAATGGATATATCTACCTCAAATATCTCGGATACGGTCCTGTCATGCTGGAAGAACTGAAAGGCAGCGGTGTTGTCTAACCTCCATTCGGGATCACATCAATCCAAGGGCCATTCATCGCTTCCGCGAACGCGATCGATGAATGGCCCTCCTTTTCCTTCCTCCCGCTCATACGAGCAATGACACAGTCAGCCTGCTTCTCCTCCGCCGTCCTGCCATTCAATTCAAGCTTTCGGATAGTCTAAATGTTAACCAATGTCCAAATAGTGACTGATCATTGTTGCCGGTTAGCGCCCCACCCTTTTGTATTTCCCAGTATTCATTGCCGAATACGAACTATTCTTTGATGGCACACATTATGCTAACTCACCGCATAGTGACAACCTTCATGTCTGCTTCTTACATGAGAGATGGATAGAGTGTGATAGAAACGTATGCCGATTAACAAGTTTTCCGATCGAACATTAAGTATCGTCAGGGCGGTGATTGAACCTGTTCTCGATGGAGTATACATCACGGATAAGGTCGGCAATTTCATCATGGCCAACGAGGCGTTCGAACGAATTACCGGCATCAACAGACAGGAGTTAGAGGGGAAACATACGACCTATTTGCTGGAAAACAACTGGGTCACTTCAGCGGTCAACCTGGAAGTCATTAAGGATTATCGAAGTCGAAGCAGGATTGTCCGATATCCGAGCGGAAAGCTGATTCTTGTCTCCGCAGGAATGATATTCCGGGACAACGGACAGCCCTCAGGCTGTATCAGCATTCTCAGAGATCTGACTGAGCTGAATGACCTGAAGGAAGAACTGACCCGATCACAGGTCAAGATAGCCGAATTCCGGGATAAATTAGAATATTTTGAAGGTCGACTCGACAATAACAGGCATCATCTCGTCGCCCAGAGCACCGACTACCGTAAGGTTCTGTCGCTCGCCAAACGGGTTGCCCGTTCAGAAGCTACCGTGTTGATTTCCGGAGAATCCGGCGTTGGAAAAGATCTGGTGGCCCATTATATTCACTTTCACAGCAAACGAAAGCAAACCGGTTCTTTCATCAAGGTGGATTGCGCATCGCTGCCGGCAACGCTTCTTGAATCGGAACTCTTCGGATACGAAAAAGGCGCCTTTACGGACGCACGCGTTCAGGG
>DSDU01000055.1 GCA_011056835.1 Deltaproteobacteria bacterium | reverse complement strand
GTTTTTGGCCCCCGGTGTTCATTTTCCGGGCACCAATTGACCCGTAATATACACGTAACTAATTACTATATCAATGTGTTTTACTTTTTCAGGAGGCTCTAATAAGAGGTTCTGTCTTCCGACTGCAGAATCCCTGACGGATCCGTGACGCTCACGTCATATGTCTGCAGGATGGTACGTGCCCTTCCAATGTCTTTTCTTATCTGCTCCACCAGCTTTTCGGCACTATCAAATTTCATTTCATCGCGCAGTCTGTCGATGAAAAATATTTCGATATGCTTGTTGTAGATATCCTCATGAAAGTCAAAGAGGTGTACCTCGATGGAGAGTTGATTGTTGCCGAAGGTGGGATTATAGCCGATATTGATGACACCCCGGTGTTTTATTCCTTCAATCTCGACGATAACGGCATAAACACCGCGCGTAGGCATAACCTTTTCCGATTGTATATTCGCCGTCGGAATTCCGATGTCCGTTCCTCTCCGATACCCTTTCACCACAGTGCCGGAAACATTGTAAGGTCTGCCGAGCAACGTATGAGCCAATTTGACATTGCCTTCGCATATTGCCTCACGAATATTGGTGCTGCTGGCAATAGTGTTATTTTCCTTGACCACGATGATTTCTTCCACTTCAAAGCCGAGTTTCGCTCCGATTGTTTTCAGAAAGGCTGCATTGCCCCGTTTGTCTTTTCCGAAAGCGTAATCATAACCGATAAAGAGCTTTGATAAACGAAGCTTGTCCCAAAGGATGGTTCGGACGAAATCCTCCGCAGTTGTTCTGGCGAATTTCAAAGTGAATGTTATCAAAACAACGGCATCGATTCCCGACCTTTCCAGCAACCGCAGCTTTTCGTCGAGATGCGTCAGGAGGAAAAACGGTCGACGTTCAGGATGAAGAACTTTTTGAGGATGAGGATCAAAGGTAATAACGACGGTTTTCCGATTGTGCCTTCCAGCGTCATCGATCAGCTTTCGGAATATACGCTGATGCCCCCTGTGAATGCCGTCAAAGTTGCCGATTGTTACGAAGGCACCGTGCAATGCGTCTGGAATGTCTTCGATGTTCCTGATTACCACCATAGAACTTCTCTCCATCGGTATGTATTTACGTATTGTGATACGTCCTGCCCTGGTAAGCGGTCGATGCGAAGTGAATACCCGTCGCATGGATGAGTAGATAAGTGTATGTACCATAGCATGTATGGGGTTATTTTCAAGCGTATTTTTGCTTGACAAGGCAATTACCATGAGTATAGAGTATGCACTCATTTATGGCAACGTTCTTCAACATTCAAAGCATGCCGAAGTGGCGGAATTTGGTAGACGCGCTAGGTTCAGGGTCTAGTGGGCGTATGCCTGTCCGGGTTCAAATCCCGGCTTCGGCACCATATAGTCAGAATGGGGTGCGATCTCAACAGGTTGCGCCCCTTCTTTTTTGGCAGGGTGCGTATGGTCAATGCTGGAGTCAACATATGAAATGTAACGTTGGATCATCCGATGAATGGGTACGTTGCCATGGGATGTATTACAATGTCTGTACGAAACGCACTGTGTCTTATTATAAATAAGGGGCGCCTTACGAAAAAGACACCCCTTATTGTCCTGAGTTGCATCACCGCACTGCTTCCCGGTGATTCCCGTTATTTTAATTGAGATCAATGTAAATCTGTGCCATGACTTTATCAATTGCCATTCTCATGGCTTCAGTGGCTTTTTTATGATCAAAACTTTCACCGCCTCCGAAACCCATGACTGAGACATGGGTGCTCTTCAGAACGCCCTCCGCAGTATCCGCAAAGACTATTTCTCCCGTTTCGACGCTGACCGCCCTGACGTCTACCGCCGCTGAGTATCCTTTTTTGCCGACGTTTGCAAAGCCGCCTGCCTGGAAACCGCTCTGGGATGTTCCATACTCTGTAACCGCTCCGGTCAGGATGTATTTAACGCCGATCATTTTGCCGAGTCGAACTGCCGTAGCTTGATCAACAGCCCCACTTTGCTGAAATCCCTGCTCTTTCATGATACTTGCCAGCTTGTTCCGTTCGTAAACGCGATACTTCTTCGTCTTCACCAGTGACGTCGTGAGCATATCCGATGCTCCCTGACCGACGCGCCAGTCGTAACCGGGAACCTTAGTTTCAAAATCCATGATTGCAATCGATATCTTCTGCCCCGTATACGCCGGCAACTTCTGTGCGGTTCCTTCATCAACTTGCCTGGTCTCTCCACCCATGCCCGCACATCCGAAGGTGATGAAAATCACGGCAAGTAATCCCCAAAACAGTGACTTTTTCTTCATTATTTTTTATCCCTCCATATGACATTTACATTCTATCCAGTCCGGCGATACAAAATCAGCGGACCCATTATCAGCATCACGCGAATTTTAGTATAATAAATAATCGGGCAGATCTTGAACGTACTTTAGAACTTTATAGAATCGATTTCTGATTTGTCAATGTTTATTTTCCCGTAACCATGTACAAAACTATGCATTCATTGCTTGCTCTTAAAAGACAAAAGGTGATAAACACCTCGGAATAAAGTTTATATTTCGTTAATGAGTAGAAGGAAAGGTTAAAATACAATGATAAAAATTCAGAAAAAGTGTTTCTCTCTTATCATGGTTATTATCTGTATCGTGCTGATTGTTTCGACGTCCATGGCAGACGATGGATTAAAATCCGGTGATGTCGTTGCCGTTGTCAACGGAACCTCCCTTGATAGAGCGGATTTCGACAGAGAAATGAACAGGGTGATGATGCAGATCTTGCAGAGAGGACAGTCTACGGAAGGTCTTGATGCCTCTCAGCTTGAAAAGGAAGTCATCGAGAGCATGATCAATCGGGAGCTTCTTATTCAGGAAAGCCGGACAAAAAATATCAGGGTCACGGAGAAGGAAACAAACGAGTATTATGAAAAATTTAAGGATCGATATTCCAGTGAGGATGAATTCAAGCAAGTCCTGACTGAGATGAATCTATCAGAGGCGGATGTAAAGACTAAGATAAAGAACGAAATTGTCTTTGAGCGGTTCATTGATACGCAGTTCGTCCGGAAAGTTACCATTTCCGATAAAGAACTGAAAGATTTTTATGAGAACCATCCGGAAATGTTTAAACAGCCTGAGCAGGTGCGGGTTCGTCATATTTTGTTAAAAGTCGATGCCGGTGCAACAGATAAGGAAAAAGCGTTGGCGAAGAAAAAACTGATTGAAATAGAGCAAAGACTGAAGAGAGGTGAAGATTTCCCGACGCTTGCCAAAGAATTCTCACAATGTCCCAGCAACGCTCAAGAAGGAGATCTCGGTTATTTCGGACGGGGGCAGATGGTAAAACCTTTTGAAGATGCAGCATTTTCCTTGAAACCGGGCCAGATGAGTTCCGTTGTAGAAACACCATTCGGATATCATCTTATCCATGTTATTGATAAGAAACCGGAGACAACGCTTGCATTAAACGATGTAGAGGAGGAGTTGCATCGTTTTTTAAAACAGAGAAAAATCCGCGATGACATTGGAGTTCACGTGGAAAAATTAAAGAAGGCCTCGAAGATCGAGCGATATCTTGAAAGATAAAAATAATAAAGCACAGTAAAAAAAGCATATTTTCATATTACACCATCAAGATGTTACCTGACGAACGTGTGCCGATACAGAAGCCTGAAAAAATGGACCGTACAGTGCGGCATAAATTTATGCTGGAAAAATTTGTATTGATTATTGAATTTATGATATATAGGCCTCACTGTGTGGTGTCAGGTTATTTTTTCAGAATGAAATAACCTGAAGGGGATTTAGGCACGTTTTGAAAGGAGGGAACATGTTGGAGGAAGGCATTGTAAAGTGGTTTAACGACAAAAAGGGATACGGTTTTATTCAACGCAACGATGGTGCAGACTTGTTCGTTCATTATTCATCAATAAACATGTCGGGGTTTCGGACTCTTACGGAAGGGGAGAAAGTTGCCTTTGAAGTTGAAGAGAATGAGCGTGGGTATGCGGCTAAAAACGTCATGAGGGTATAACAAGCGGCCACATGAACGCGAAAGGCATCTCTTCACGAAAGAAGAGATGCCTTTTTTTTAACGAGATTTCAGGTTCTGTGAGTCATCCGGGTGATATGATCGGTTGTGTTTGGTTTCGTGTCTTATTTCCCAGGCTTGTGAACTATTCTGATGTTATTATGAATCATTGTTTACCAGAAAAGGTCAAATGCCGTTTCAAAAACCACATTTGATCCGAATCACGAATCGTAAGAAACGATTGAAAAACAACCAGTCAAGGATTCCCCTTCACCCTTTCCCCGTTTTCACGGGGACACGCTTGGAAAACGCATTGTAGGATGGCTCAACTGTGAGCAGTCTCATGTTGGGATTATTTCAATGGCGCGGCACGATTTTGTTGCATGCCTGAAATATCAGCCCTCAGCGGCGGTTGATTTGCCGACTTCGGATATAATGTTAAACCTGCCGTCTTTCCATGTGCCCCGGTAGCTTTTCCCATCGGTTGATGTCAGGATACCCTCACCGAACATATAGCCCTCTTTCCAGATTCCCTGATATTTGGAGCCGTCTGAAAATATGAGTATGCCCCTTCCATGGGATATCCCGTCTTTCCAGTCTCCGCCATATTTGGTACCATCGGCTGAAACCATCTCACCTTTTCCGTTTTTCAATCCGTTTTTCCATTGTCCTCGATATCGTCCGCCATCGGGAAGGGTTTCCTGGCCCTTGCCATCGGCGCTGCCGTTTGTCCATGTTCCTTCGTATCTGTACCCATCGGCCAGAAGCATTGTGCCCGCCCCGTGAGGCAGTCCGTTTTCCCATTCGCCATCGTAGCGACTTCCATCCGGCCAGGTGAATGTTCCTTTTCCTTGAAATAATCCCGCCTTAAAGAAGCCGTTATATCTCGCCCCGCTTGGATAAACACGTGATCCCTCACTATCCAATGATGTTTCACTCCATTGAAAGTCGACAGCTCTCTGTCCGTATGTATCACGAAATGACTGTTGAAGCGGCGATTTTTTACTCATAACGCCCTCCCTCGGTTTTCCCCACATATTTGCCGTTCTTGAATTCACCAACATTTCTTTTGCCGCTGGTAAATTCCATCACGCCCCATCCGTGAGGGAGGCCGTTTTCAAACTGGCCCGTGTACTTTCGCCCGTCTGTCATGGTCATTGTTCCCTGGCCATGGTATTCGTTATTTTTAAATTCTCCTTCATACCGGTCCCCGTTCGGAAAATGAAGCGCTCCCTTTCCGTTGAACTGATAGTTTTCGAATTCCCCGGTATATTTTCTCCCATCGGGCAATATGAGCGTGCCCTGGCCGTTAAATTTTCCGCCCTTGTATTGACCGCTGTATTTCATTCCATCGGCAAATGTTTCCGTTCCCTGTCCGTGACGATAATCATTTTCCCAGTCACCGGTATATTTTGTACCGTCCGATGTTGTGACGGTACCATTCCCGTTCTTTTTGTCGGCTTTCCACTGGCCTACATACCGTGAACCATCTGATAATGTGAGTATGCCATGACCCTCCCGGATTCCCTTTTTCCATTCCCCTGCATATTTGTTCCCATTACTGTAGTTCATGATTCCCTGACCCTCAGGCAGTCCATCAACAAGTTCGCCTGTGTATACGCTGCCATCGGAATATGCTTTTGATCCATGTCCATCTGATATTTCGATCGCTTCCTGATCGGCGGGCAGTTGTTTTTCTTCCTTTTTTGATCCGAGGGCTTCGGTTCGTTTCCTCGAATCGTCTTCTTCGGCCATGAGGCGAGCTTCCTCGTCAACCAGTCTTCGGGTTGCATCGTCGGCCCTTCTTCGTGCTTCATCCGCCCGTTTTCGCAATTCCTCTTCCTCGGCATGTGACCGGGCATCTTCCTCGGCGATTCTCCGTGCTGCCTCTTCGGTTCGCCGCCTCGTATCCGCGATACGTTTTTTTAATTCTTCTTCCGCCTTTTGGCTGGCAGCCTCCTCCTCCTTAAGCCTGGCTTCTTCTTCGGCGATCCTGCCGGCCGCATCTTCGGCCCTCCTCCGCGCTTCTTCCTTGCGGTTTTGTAATTCTTCCTCTTCAGCCTTGAGACGTGCTTCTTCTTCGGCAAGTTGTCTGGCCGCTTTCTCGGTTCGTTGTATTGCTTCTTCAGATGCCGTCACCGTTGTGATGTGTCCTACGCCGGATAACGATCTCCCGGATTCCTCCGCCTTAAGGTTTGCTTCTTCCTGAGCCAGTCTTTTAGCGGCAATTTCCGTTCTTTTCCGAGCATCTTCAGCCCGTTTTATTAATTCTTCCTCGGCAATCTTCCATGCATTTTCTTCGGCCTTGATCTTTATTTCTTCTTCCGCCAGCCTTCGGGCGGTTTCTTCAGCACGCTGCCGCGCTTCTTCTGCTTTTCCCCTCAAAGCGACTTCTTCAGCTTTGAATCTGGCTTCTTCTTCCTCCAGTTGTCTGGCTGCTTCTTCGGCACGGTATCGGGCATCTTCAACGCGCTGTTTCAATTCTTCTTCTGCTTTTTTTCTCGTTTCCTCTTCTTCTCGGAGTCTGGCTTCTTCTTCGGCGAGCCTTCGTGCCGTTTCTTCGGCGCGCTTCCGTGCTTCATCGGCCTTCTTCTTCAGCTCTTCTTCGTCTATCTTGAGTTGGGCTTCGCGTTCAGCCATCCTTCGGCCTGTCTCTTCAGCCATTCTCCTTGCTTCTTCGGCCCGCTGTTCCAGTTCTTTTTCAGCCTGTTGTCTGGCTTCTTCCTCAGCTCTGAGCCTTGTTTCTTCTTCGGCGAGCCTTCGTGCCGTTTCTTCGGCGCGCTTCCGTGCTTCATCGGCCTTCTTCTTCAGCTCTTCCTCTTCGGCTTTCAGCCGTGCCCCTTCTTCCTGCTTCTTCACCGCATCTTGCTCGGCTTTTACTCTTGCTTCATCGGTTATCCTTTTGAGTTCCTCTTCTTCGGCCCTCAGCATGGCTTCTTTCGCAGCAATTTCTCGGGCTGCCTGTTCGGCTTGTTGCCGTGCGTCTGCTGTTCGATTTCTGAGCTCCTCTTCCGCTGTTCGAATGGCATCCCGTTCAGCCCTGAGCCGTGCTTCTTCCTCAGCCAGCCTCCGCGCCGTTTCCTCGGCGCGTTGCCGTGCTTCGTCAGCCTTTATTCTCAAATATCCTTCCTCAGCCTTAAGGCGGGCTTCTTTTTCAGCCATTTTGATAGCTGTTTCTTCCGTTTTTTTCCTGGATTCCTCAATTTTTATCCTGAACTCTTCTTCGGCTTTCTTGCTTGCTTCCTCTTCAGCCCTGAGTCTGGCCTCCTCCTCAGCAATCCTGCGAGCCGTTTCCTGGGCTTTGTGCCGAGCTTCTTCAGCTTTTTCCCTCAGCGCTTCTTCTTCCGCTTGAAGTCGTGCTTCTTCCTCGGCGAGTATCCTGGCGGTTTCTTCAGTCTTCTGTTTTTTCTGCTCAATCTGCTGTCGCAGCATATCTTCTTCGTCTCTGAGTCTGGCCTCCTCTTCGGCAATTTCTCTGGCGGCTTCCTCTGCTTTACGACGAGCCTCCTCCGCCTTTTTCTTCAGCGCCTCTTCTTCCGCTTGAAGTCGTACTTCCTCCTCAGCAACTTTACGTGCCGTCTCTTCGACGCGTCGTCTGGCTTCTTCCGTTTTCTTCTTGAGTTCCTCTTCTTGGGCCTTCAGCCGGGCTTCTTCCTCGGCAATTTTTCGGGCCATTTCCTCGGTTTTTCTTCTGCTTCCTTCTGCTTTCTCTCGCGCTTCTTCTTCGTCTCTGAGTCTGGCCTCCTCTTCGGCAATTTTTCTGGCGGCTTCCTCTGCTTTACGACGAGCCTCCTCCGCCTTTTTCTTCAGCGCTTCTTCTTCCGCTTGAAGTCGTGCTTCCTCCTCAGCAACTTTACGTGCCGTCTCTTCGATGCGTCGTCTGGCTTCTTCCGTTTTCTTCTTGAGTTCCTCTTCTTGGGCCTTCAGCCGGGCTTCTTCCTCGGCAATTTTTCGGGCCATTTCCTCGGTTTTTCTTCTGGCCTCCTCTACCTTCTTTTGAGTTTCTTCTTCCTTGATCCGTGCTTCTTCCGCAGCCTTCAATCGCGCCGCCTTCTCGGCCTGTATGATGTCTTCATCGGGTGTTGCCTTTCCTTGATCCCACACCCCCTTGCAGTAACTCCCGTCGGGCCAGGTAAAAACACCTTCTCCGTTTGGAAGGTTCTTGTTCCATTCACCATTGTAACTGCTTCCATCAGGCCACGTAAAAATACCTTTTCCGTGAATAAATCCTTTGATGAATTTGCCCTCGTAACGACTGCCGTCGGGCCAGATGAACGTACCGCTTCCCTGGAAGTCCTGCTCGTTCAAGGTTACTCTGTATCGTATCTCATCGTGTGAATCGCGAATCAGCATATCACGTAAACTATGATAGTTCCCCTTTCAGTTTTTGCGCCTTAGCAGTATAGGAAAGCCGGCGTAGAACGTCAATGAAAATAATGATGACGGATACCTCTTCGTCTTTCAAAGATATTTTTATCATTCCAGCGTTCAGTGACAACCGGCTTGGCTTATCTCATTTGTCATTCAATGGGTTAAAATAAACGTTGCCTGATGATTAAGGATCCCTGATCATCAGTATGCATTATATATGTAGCGTGATTTCTAGTAATGACAGCATCACGATCCCCGGTCACATCAATGTATCGGTACCTCATAAGAAAATTTACATTCTTTTGCAACTTTCCTTTAAGAAAGTTCAACTTTTAAACATGATGGGCATTTGCAAGGAGGACAATATGAGTAGATGTCATAAATGCAAGGAAATGCTTTTCCAGTTTGTTCTTGACAGCGACTGATGTGGTGAAATTTGAAATGCACGGCAGCAATCACCTATGGTGTATGGCCCTCGTCCATAGCGGCGAGAAAACATTCCGGATTCTCGCAGCCATATAATCTGTGGGAAGGTCCTGCCGTAAGCTCTCTCTTGGAAGAGAGACGGGATTGGCTGTAAACCGTAATGCCCTCCATTACCTGAGTAGGCGATGGGAAACTTTCCGGCTGCACATCGAAATAATCGGTATGCCGACCTGCGATGATACGTCATGTGCAAAAGCCGCTTTTCATGCAACGGCGACAATCTTTTCGTTAAAATTTCGTGAAACCCAGGCATTTTTTTTACTTGCAGACATCAACCCAGGATGCGCCGGTAATCTGCATGATATTCTCGGGCGTCATTTCGATGCATGTGTTTTTTGAACCTCCTGCAGGGTATACTTTTTCAAACTGTTTCAGGCTGACATCAACATAGATGTCCATGTCCTGTTTCAGTCCGAAGGGGCAGACACCTCCCACGGGGTGACCTGTTGTTGTTTCCACTTCATCAAATGACATCATCTTTGACTTTATCTTTAACTGGTCCTTGAATTTCTTATTGTCTACCCGTGCATCCCCTTTCATGACAATAAGGATATTCTTCTCATTGCCCTTGAATGCCAGTGTTTTTGCAATCAGGGCGGGTTCGACTCCCAGTGCACGGGCTGCAAGTGCTACATTTTCCGTGCTGGTATCGAATTCTCTGACTTTAAAATCATAGCCGTTATCTTCGAAGAATGCTTTTACGGTTTCAAAACTCATATCGTTCCTCCGCTGTTCCGGATTGTAATCATGTTTCATCATGCCGGGTCCTATAGCATGAAGTCCTTTTGAAGTACAGACGGCGACATGGAAAGTATCAATCGCCATGGCGATGCTTACTCCGTAGAGCGCATAACTCGTAAGGTGTTCCGTTAACGTAAGAAAATCCGTTTTTATTGCATATATTGCTTGTGTCTTTGACGACAATTCGATACGTTACCGGCAATGATCGCATCAGCGGTACCGTGTCGAATGAAGGGGGGGGATATGAAAACCTTTACGGTTGCTACATATAACGTCAATTCTATCAGGTCACGGTTGCATATAGTAATACCATGGCTTCAAAATAACCGCCCCGATGTACTCTGCATGCAGGAGACAAAAGTGGAAGATGAAATGTTTCCTGTCAAGGCATTCGAGGATGCCGGTTATTACACGGTCTTCAGCGGGAGCAAGAAGTACAACGGTGTTGCCATCGCATCACTGGTAAGGCCGGCAGCCGTTTCACGTGGGCTTGATGACGACGGTCCGGCCGATACCGATCGCCTGATTACCGGCGTCTACTCAGGCATTGCAGTAGTGAATCTCTATGTCCCTCAGGGACGGACCAAGGACAACCCGCAGTTTGAATATAAACTTCACTGGTTCAAGCGTCTCAGGGGTTATCTGTCGAGGCATTACAAACCCGGCCACCCTGTCCTGTGTTGCGGAGACCTCAACGTGGCCCGTGATGAGATTGATGTGCACGATCCGAAGCGGCTGCTCGGGCACGTGGACTTTACACCGGAGGTATGGGCTGCCTTTGATGATTTGAAGGCATGGGGGCTTGTCGATGTCTTTCGCAAACACCATCCCGACGAGGCAAATCAGTTTGCCTTTTTTGATTATCGTGTACCGAAAGCGGTTGACCGAGGTCTGGGCTGGCGTGTGGATCATATTCTGGCGACGGTCCCTCTGGCTGAAAAGTCCGTCGATGCGTATATCGATCTGGAGCCGAGGCGGGTGGAAAAACCGTCGGATCATACGATCATGGCGGTAACGTTTGATACCGCATAATATGCCCGCGCTTTGCGATATGCTCCCGTTATTTCCCGATAATAGCAATAGGTTCAATATCTCACGGCAGGCTGTCGAGATGGTTCTGTCTCCCCGCCTTAGAGTTAATAACTTTTATTGCTTTTTCTGCGATCATATTGACAAACGGCATTTGAATAGGCGATGAAAAGAGACTGACCGTGTTAAAGCCCTGTAAGAGATGGCTATTTTCAGAACTGAGAGGAGCACAGAATGATAAAAGTAACATGTTTCGGAGCGGCACAATCGGTAACCGGGTCAAATTATCTTATCGAAAATTCTCAAGGTAGAAAAATCCTGGTGGATTGCGGTTTATTTCAGGGCGGCAAGCAAATGGAGCGTCGTAACTGGGAAGACTGGGGTTATGATCCTGCGGAGATTCATACCCTGATCTTGACCCATGCGCATATTGATCACAGCGGAAGAATTCCAAAACTGGTCAAGGATGGATTCCGAGGATCGATCATTACATCGCCGCCGACGGCGGAATTGTGTCAGATAATGCTCCTGGACTCCGCCCATGTTCAACAAATGGACGCTGAATGGCAGAGTCGAAAAAACAGACGACAGGGGAAAGAAGAGGTAGAGCCTCTGTACACGATGGATGACGCGGAGACAAGCCTTCGATATATTTCTCCCATTGAACGAGATCGGAAGATCGAGATCGAACCGGGGATCGGGGTTCGTCTCAGAAATGCAGGACATGTTCTCGGTTCATCTATTGTGGAGGTGTGGATGGAGGATGATGGAGACGAAACCAAAATAGTATTTTCAGGGGATCTGGGCAAACAGAATCAGCTCATCGTCAAGGACCCCCATGAAGTGGTGGAAGCTGATTACCTGTTTATTGAATCGACTTACGGTGATCGACTCCATCGGACCTTCGAAGACACTAAGGCGGAGCTTCTTGAGGCGATCCTTTACGCCTCCTCAAACAACGAGAAAGTTATCATTCCTGCCTTTGCTCTTGAGCGGACCCAGGAAATTCTGTATCTGCTCGGTGAATTTTCCCGGGCCGGTATGCTTCCATCGATACCGATCTACCTGGACAGCCCTCTGGCGATCAAAGCGACTGAAATCTTTCGCAGAAATAAGAAGTACTATGACGATGAGGCTAGAGCTATTGTTGAACAGGGTTTTGATCCCTTCGATATGCCCAACCTCCATTTAACTCTTTCCACGAAAGAGTCAATGGCGATCAACGAAAAAGAGGGGGCTGCCATTGTTATATCGGCGAATGGCATGTGTACGGCCGGCAGGATCAAACATCATCTGAAGCACAATCTGTGGCGTCCAGGTGCGAGTATCATCATCGTGGGATTTCAGGCACAGGGGACGACGGGACGGCGGATCGTCGACGGGGCGAAGACGGTCAAGATCTTTAGAGAAAATGTTGCCGTCAGGGCAAAAGTCTATACGATCGGCGGATTTTCCGCTCACGCTGATCGGGATGATCTCCTCGGCTGGGTCAGTCACTTTACGGAAAAATCGAGGCCCCGTGTCTTTGTGGTCCACGGAGAACCCACGGCAAGTGATTCACTTGCTCTGGCAATACGGGAAAAATTCAATCTTGATGTGTCCGTGCCCCGATGGCGGGAAGTGCTGAAACTTGAAAGAAAGAAAGAGCTTCCCGGTGTGGTCCCTGAAGAAGCAGTCCGCCCGAATATCCGTGAGCATATGCTTGCAATGATCAGTGAATTGGAATCCGAACTCGGCAGATTCAAAGATCGGATTTCGGCGCAAGGGAGGGCATCGGTCAGTGAAGATGATATGGAGCGATTGAAGGATCTTCATGATGAATTACGACTGATGGCTTCGGAATAAATCATTGAGGATTATCTGATTCGGAAGATGACGGGCTTGTCGGCAAGATCATTGCCATGTGGAATCCAGCAAAAGATGATGAAAAAGAAAACAGGTCGAACACTCGGTACAGTTGTCGCCATCTTTATTGTTGTTCTCTCAAGCTGTTCCCAGTCGACGCTTAGGCCTGTCCCTCTAAACGGCGTCATCCTGGCATTCGGAGACAGCTTGACCTACGGAACCGGTGCGAGTCCCGGAGCAAGTTATCCCGAAGTCCTGGAGATTCTCGTGAAGAGGAAAGTCTTCAATTCCGGTGTTCCCGGAGAGACATCCGCTGAAGGGCGTGACCGGCTTCAGGGGGTGTTGGATAAGGTGAGACCGGATCTGGTTCTCCTCTGCCATGGGGGAAATGATCTTCTTCGGAAAATGGATACGATCAAAACGGTGGAGAATATTATGGAGATGATCCGCATGATACGTGACAGCGGGAGTCAGGTTGTTCTCATCGGGATTCCTCGTCCCGGCCTTCTGCCGTCGACGGCTGATTTTTACAAGGATATTGCACGAAACATGAAGGTGCCGTTCGAAGGTACGATTATGGCGGAAATTCTGTCCCAGGGGAATCTGAAGTCGGATTATATCCACCCGAACGATCGGGGATATGCGCGAATCGCCGAGGCAATGGCCCGCTTCCTGAAGAAATATAAAGTGGTTACAGATTAGCTGTTCCTCCTCGATGGCGTCGGTTCACTCAAGAGCTTAACCTTTGGACAAAATATTAATCATGTAGTAAAAGACAGGGACATCGAATGTCCTTCTGAATTTTTTGGGTAATTGTGTTTTTCACAGGGACCGCGGTGTCTGATTAAAGAGGTACGGAAATGGAAATTCGAAAAACGAATGTCGGGTTTCGAAAATCGGGTGCCTGAAAGCAGAGCCTTCGGTCTTCTTGCCCTGATCCCAGACCTCTATAGCCTTGGCGGCATTGCCGCACCAGGTGTGTTTGATGTGACCCCGAATGATGGGTCGCTGTTTTCGGAGATTGCAATGACAGAGTTGGAAAAAAGCGGAGGAAAGCTCGTGAGTGAGCTTACGGAATTGCGGATTCGGATATCAGAGTTGGAAGAGTCGATATCAAAGCTGAAACAATTGGAAGAAGACATTAAGGAATCGGAATCCCTCTATCGAACGATCTTTGAAACTACCGGAACGGCCATGATCGTGATAGAGGAAGACATGGTTGTTTCGGTGGCAAATGCCGAGGTTGAAACAATTTCAGGCTATTCAAAAGATGAAATCGTTGGAAAGCTGAAGTGGGTAGATTTTATTGTGCCCGGTGATCGCGAGAAAATGGCGGAATACCATCGATTTCGACGGATCAATCCAAAGGTGCCGCCAAAGAGTTATGAATCAACGATGATTGACCGCAACGGTAATCATAAAGATATTATGATCACTGTTGCCGTCGTGCCAAAAACAAAGAAGACGATAGCGTCCATTACGGATATTACCGAACGAAAACGTATGGAAGAGCAACTGAGATACCTGAGCACCCATGATGCGCTTACCGGGCTTTACAACCGAGCTTATTTCGAGGAAGAAATGTCTCGCCTTGAGCGTGGCCGCCATTTTCCGGTCAGTATTATCATGGTCGACGTTGACGGGCTGAAGACGACAAACGACAGCCTCGGGCACGCAGCGGGCGATGATCTGTTGCGGCGGACCGCACAGGTTATGAAAACGGTTTTCCGCAGT
The DNA here is from genome assembly GCA_011056835.1 of Deltaproteobacteria bacterium. GTDB lineage: Bacteria > Desulfobacterota > Syntrophia > Syntrophales > UBA6807 > DSDU01. The sequence goes on along the minus strand of DSDU01000055.1, from coordinate 23,778 downwards.
GAAGACGTCGTGGCACGAATCGGCGGCGACGAGTTTTCGGTCTTGTTGCCCATGACCGAAGACCATGTTGCCGCGCACGTGGTTTCAAGGATCAAGGCTGCCCTTGCGGTTCACAATGAAGGATCTTCTCCAAAACCCCCATTGAGTTTTTCCATCGGTTTTGCAACCGGCGATAAGGGATGTTTACTTGCCCATGTGCAAAACGAAGCAGATCGGAACATGTATCGGGAAAAACTTTTTGGGCTTGATAAGGGTCAGGCAAACAAATAGGGGACATGTAACGAGCGGTTGGTGTAAAAGGTTTTTTCATTAATGTTTTTCAACAGGGGATTGTTGCCGAGAATTGTTAATGTTGCTCATCGGTGATATAGGAGGAACAAGAACGACGCTGGCCTTGGTGCCGGGAGACTCGGATTGCCGTCATTCTCTGTCGGAAAAAACATTTTCTAGTGCGGAGTATTCTTCATTAGGGGCAATCATTGCCGAATTTCTGAATGAAGTCGATGAAAGATCGGCCCAGGCGATTTTTGGTGTTGCGGGACCGGTGATGGAAGGTCGGGCTGTCCTGACGAACCTTCCGTGGGTGGTCGATCAACGGGAGATTGAGAAGGACTTCGGGTTTTCATCGGTTCAGCTGCTTAATGACCTCGAAGCGGTTGCCTGTGCCGTGCCGTTTCTCTTACGATCGGAATTGTTGACCATTAATGAGGGGTCGGCAGCCGGCACGGGAAATATGGCTGTCGTTGCACCGGGCACCGGTCTTGGGGAGGCATTTCTGACGTGGGACGGCGAACGGTATCAGGTTCATCCGTCCGAGGGCGGTCACGCCGACTTTGCCCCCCGCACAGCCGAGGAAATGGAACTTCTGGCGTATCTGATGGATCGATTCGATCATGTCAGCTATGAACGGGTGTGTTCAGGTCCGGGTATCGCCGCTATTTATTCATATTTGCGGCAGAGCGGATACGCTCCCGAACCGGATTGGCTGGCCGAGCGTTGTCGCGGGATAGAGGATCCGACCCCGATTATTGTCGGCGCCGCCCTTGATGATGATCACCGGTGCGACCTGTGCATTAAAGCACTTGATATGTTTGTTTCCATACTGGGAGCGGAAGCGGGAAATATTGCGCTGAAGGTGATGGCGACCGGTGGGGTGTATCTCGGTGGCGGCATTCCGCCACGCATCACATCATTTTTTCAAAAGGACTTATTTATGGAATCCTTTCTCAGGAAAGGCAGATATTCCGGTTTTCTTGAAAAGATACCGGTCCGCATCATTTTAAATACGAAGGCGCCGCTGCTTGGTGCGATATACTGGGGACGTATGAAAAAAAATAGCGAGGATGCTTTCGCGAAAAAGTTTCAAAACCGTAATAAATGAGAGGGCTTTGTAAATACTCCGGAAGCCGGACACTCCGAATCTCTTGGGATTAGGTGTAGAAGTGATGAAAGAACAGATTGTGAATCCTCAACAGCTCAACTGCTCAGGAGCTGAAAACCGTCAGCTCTTGGTCCCAGGAACTGTGCCGTCCTTATGTATGCGTCATAAGCTTCCCCCCGTGAAAAACGAGAGAAGGATGGCGCGGGACACCCAAGATTGACGTTTTGCAGACGTTTCGATAGTTAAATTTATTTGGAGGATACAATGCAATGAGTAGTGAAGAAATGCAGTTAGCCGAGCGGGCAATAAATGCCCTTCGCTTTATTTCCGTCGATGCGATTCAAAAGGCATCATCAGGACATCCCGGTCTGCCCATGGGGGCGGCGGCAATGGCATACACGCTGTGGATGAAACACCTCATCCATAATCCCGCCAACCCGCGATGGGTGAACCGCGATCGATTTGTTCTTTCCGCCGGTCATGGTTCAATGCTTCTTTACTCGCTGCTCTATTTGACAGGATATGATGTGTCCCTGGATGATATCAGGGATTTTCGGCAATGGGACAGCATAACGCCGGGCCATCCTGAAGCAGGCTTGACGCCGGGCGTGGAAGTCACCACGGGACCTCTCGGTCAGGGGATCGGTAATGCCGTCGGCATGGCTGTTGCGGAAGCCCATCTTGCAGCCCGGTATAACCGGCCGGGAAATGAGATTCTCGATCACTATACGTATGTCATTGCAGGGGATGGAGACCTCATGGAAGGCGTGTCGGCTGAAGCGTGTTCTCTCGCCGGTCACCTGGGTCTCGGCAAGTTGATCTTGCTGTACGATGATAACCGCATTTGTCTCGCCGGTTCGACGTCACTGTCCTTTACCGAGGATGTGGCGGCGCGGTATGCCGCGTATAACTGGGATGTCCAGTTTGTTGATGACGGTAATGACATCACGGAAATCGATCAGGCCATCCGCTCCGCGAAACAGAACAAAAACAAACCGTCTCTCATCATGGTCCGAACCACTATCGGCTACGGAGCTCCGAATAAACAAAATACATTCGGCAGCCATGGCTCGCCGCTCGGTCGTGAAGAGATAAAGGCGGCAAAGGAAAATCTTGGCTGGCCTGTCGAACCTGACTTTTATGTGCCCGATGATGTCATCGAGCATATGCGAACGGCCATAACGGCCGGTGAAAAACGGGAAAGAGAGTGGAAAACAACGTTTGAGAACTACCAGGCTGAATATCCAGACCATGCCGCCGAGTTCACGAGGATTATGGAAGGATCGCTTCCGGACAACTGGAGTGCCGGGTTTCCTGAATTCGATCGGGATCCGAAAGGCCGCGCAACCCGTCGGGCTTCGGAAACGGTCATGCAGTATCTCGCCACCTGTCTCTCCGAATTATTCGGCGGAACGGCGGATCTCAATCCTTCCACCTTGGCCTGGCTGAAGGGATATGGCGATTTTCAGAGTCCTTCGTTCTTCCCAGCGGAAGTGCAGGGAGCGGTTGGAAGCAGATGGGACTTCGGAGGGAGAAATATTCATTATGGAGTCCGCGAACACGCCATGGCATCAATTTCAAACGGTCTTGCCCTGCACGGTGGCATCATTCCCTTCACCGGCACATTCCTCATGTTTTCCGATTATATGCGTCCGGCCATGCGTCTTGCCGCCCTCATGGGCATCAGGGTTATTTATGTCTTCAGCCACGACAGCATCGGTGTTGGAGAAGACGGTCCGACACATCAGCCCGTCGAACATCTTATGAGTTTGAGAAGTATACCGAATCTCACGGTTATCCGTCCCGGCGATTGCGCCGAGGTCGTCGAGGCATGGAAGGTCGCTCTGGTAAACACAAAGGGACCGACCGCTCTGATCACAAGCCGGCAGAATATTCCTGAGCTGGACAGGTCTGAATATGCTCCCGCAACAGGTCTGCACCGTGGGGGATATGTTCTATGGGAGCCGTCGAAAGACAACCCGTCGGTTATCATCATCGGTACGGGATCGGAACTGCACCTTGCCCTTGAGGCGGCCAAAGAATTGGCGCGCGAGGGTGTTTCCGTTCGGGTCGTGTCGCTTGCAAGCTGGGAGCTGTTCGATCGTCAACCCGAAGAATACCGGGAATGGGTGCTCCCTGCCTCAGTCAAGGCCCGCGTCGTTGTCGAAGCGGGCCTCAGGCAGGGATGGGAGCGGTACGCCGGACTTGAAGGTAAAATTATCGGAATGGACGGTTTCGGGGCAAGCGCCCCCGCACCGGTTCTTTATGAAAAATTCGGTATAACCGTTGAATCGGTGGTCAAAGCGGTTAAAGAACTGATTGAATAGTGCGACTCGGTACTCGTGTCTCCGGTATCATAAGTTTTTGGTTCGAAATGAGCCGGATACACAAGGTTTGCCGTGAGCTCCTTATCGAAATGCCGGTCATAACCACACACATGAAGGCCCTGACCCGGTGACAATTGTCTAACCACTTATTTATATTTGATACTTTTCCACTGTCTGCTACGATAAAGCAATGACAAAAGAGCCTTGAATTCCATATGCTTGCCGGGATGGCATGATCTTCCGCATCTGTCGGCTGATTACGATAATGCCGTCTTCCCGCATTGTCTTTCGGATTATTCCTTTATTCAGGGGGTAGTGGCCCTTCAGCGATTGGGACGAGATCAAGACCGAATCGGTATGAATACCGATTTCTTCTGTCCGACAACCATGATCGGGCGGATGATCGACCTGCCGGATTTCCACCATATTGAAATGGAAGGCCGTTTGGTATAGGATACCGGTGAAAATAATTAGTTGCTCGCATCACAAACAGGAGTAGAAACGATGGCAGACAACATTGAACTCTATAAAGGCGGATGGAACCGGGGATGTGATATGTCATTCAATCTGGGTCCGTATGGGGAGTCTGTGGACCACGCCCTTGCCGAAATGAAGGTTCACGACATTATGGGGCGGATCTGGTCACGCGATCACACGGTTTGGAAGCAGGACCCGACCGAAATAACCAATCGTCTGGGATGGCTCCGTGTGGTTGAGGTCATGAAGGACTCCATCAACCGGCTTGTTTCCTTCACAGCAAAAATTCGATCCGAGGGGTTCACTCACGTAATTCTTCTGGGGATGGGAGGATCGAGTCTGGCACCGGAAGTGTTCAGCAGGACCTTTCATGTCCGGGAGGGGTATCCGAAGCTATTCGTGCTTGACAGCACCGATCCTGACGCCGTCTCATATTATGCCGACTACTTTAATCCGGAACGCACCCTGTTCATCATATCCACAAAATCGGGTGGTACCATCGAAACGCTTTCATTTCTTAAATTCTTCTATAATCGGATGGTGAATACGGTTGGGGGAGACAGAGCGGGAGAACATTTTATCGCTATCACGGACCCCGGCAGTTCTCTGGCCGACGTCGCCGAACGCCATCGATTTCGTTCCGTATTTCTCAATGATCCTGAGATCGGAGGTCGCTATGCCGCTCTCTCTTACGTCGGCCTGGTACCGGCAGCTCTCATCGGCGTTGACCTGGGAAAGTTACTGAATAGAGTCGGTGAGATGATGGCGAACTGCCGACCTGCCAATGATCCCGCCGGTGAAAACAACAGCGGCGCGCGGCTCGGCGCTGTTCTGGGTGAGTTGTCGAAGTCGGGAAGAGATAAAGTAACCATCTTTGGATCACCCGCCATCGAAAGTTTTAGTGACTGGGTGGAACAGCTCATCGCCGAGAGCACAGGAAAGGAAGGGAAGGGTATCCTGCCCGTTGTGGGAGAATCGGCCGGGGCGCCGGAACATTACGGCAACGACCGGCTCTTTGTTTATCTCCGCCTGGGTGACGATGATACATACACCGATCTTTGCAACGATCTCGTACACGCGGGCCATCCCCTTGTGGTTATAACGCTCGAAGACGAATACGATCTTGGAAAACAATTTTTCCTGTGGGAAATGGCTGCGGCTGTTGCCTGCCATCGTCTGCACGTCAATCCTTTTGATCAGCCCGATGTAGAATCTTCCAAAATACTGGCACGGCGGATGGTGGCTGAGTTCAAGGAAAAAGGATCGCTTCCCGATGAGCCGCCGTCTTTGACTGATGATGGCATGATGGTATTCGGGACGGCTCAATCAGACAAAGCGGAGAAAGTTCTGACCGATTTTATTGAACGGAATGTCAAACCGGGTTCATATGTCGCTTTTCAGGCCTACGTCAAACCGGAGCCCGCAACATATGCGGCGCTGCAGTCATTGCGGGTGGCGATACGAGACCGATATCAGGTGGCGACGACTTTCGGTTATGGTCCGAGGTTTCTCCATTCCACCGGGCAGTTGCATAAGGGAGACGGTGGAGGAGGGGTTTTTGTTCAGATTACATCGGAAAATGTGCGATATGTTTCAATCCCCGACGGGATGGAGAAGAGCACGTCATCAATGAGCTTCGGTGTTCTGAAGATGGCACAGGCTCTCGGAGATCGACAGGCGCTTCTCGACGCCGGTCGTAACGTAATACGACTCCATATGATCAAGGATGTTATCGGAGGGGTTAATCGTTTGTCGGGAGCGATCAAATCGTCGTGACCATGACGCCATGGCAAAACATCTTATGCCGTAATAAAGGATGCGGCTTTATGAAAAAGCTCCGGAGACAAGGCGCGCGAATTACCGGGGACGAGTCATGCGCGAGAGTAAATCGCCATGACGAAGGATGAAGAAGAGAGCAGCTTACGGTATTTTAAAAAAAGGAATATTGAAGAAATGCCGTGAAAGACACAAGAATCTACAGAACAGGCGGAAGGAACATGAGCGGTCCTGCATGCGTTGTTGCCGCATAGAGAATGAAGCGCTGTAAGGAGGAACAATGAAGCTGGCAATCATCGGCCTTGGGAGAATGGGCGGTAACATGGCCCGCAGGCTTGCACGGGGGGGGCATGATGTGGTCGTCTATAACCGAACGGTTGCAAAAGCCTATGAACTCGCCGATGAAGAGGATAATGTTACGGCGATAGAATCTCTGGATGGTCTTATCACGATGTTGAAGCCGCCTCGTGTGTGCTGGATTATGGTTCCCGCCGGTTGCGCAACCGACGGCATGATTGATGCGTTGATGAAAATACTGCTTCCCGGAGATATGCTGATTGACGGCGGCAATTCATTTTATCTTGACAGCGTCCGACGTGCCGCCGGCATTGCCGCAAAAGGAATTTCTTTTATTGATGTAGGAACAAGTGGCGGTGTCTGGGGACTTACCGAGGGGTACAGCATGACGGTTGGCGGTTCTGAAGAAGATGTCGACCGGCTGCGCCCGATGTTCGAGACCCTGGCGCCGGCGCCCGACAGAGGATGGGGTCACGTGGGGCCTGCCGGTTCGGGTCATTTCGTTAAAATGGTGCATAATGGAATTGAATACGGCCTGATGCAGGCCTATGCCGAAGGGTTTGATATCTTGAAATCAAAAAAAGAATTTTCCCTCGATCTTCAACGGATTGCAGAAATCTGGCGATACGGAAGTGTCGTTCGGTCCTGGCTTCTCGACCTGACAGCGGTGTCGCTGTCGGACGATCCGGATCTGTCGGATATCAAAGGCTGGGTTGACGATTCGGGGCAGGGGCGGTGGGCCGTAGCCGAAGCCATTAATGAAGATGTGGCGGCACCCGTTATCACTCTTTCACTCATGATGCGGTTTCTCAGCCGTCAGGAAGACCGCTATGCCGCAAAACTCCTTGCGGCGCTGCGCCGTAAGTTCGGTGGGCACGCCGTCGTCGGATCTGCAGAAAAGGGGGAAACATGAAACATTCAACATGGAATGGTAAACGTAACCCTCGCAGTGGCAATGTGAGCAGATGAGCAGCCGTGAATTTCATATCGACACCGCGCGAATGATCATAGAAAACAATCGGCACAGTCTTTCGAATGTCGCCGTCGATATTTTCGAGGGATGTGTGAATGAAAGTGTCGAGAAGACCGGCAAATTCATCGTCGCCATTTCAGGGGGATCAACCCCGAGAGATATGTATCGCATGCTTGCTGAAGAGCCGTATCATTCCCGCGTACCGTGGGAACGAATTCATTTTTTCTGGGTGGATGAGCGGTGCGTCTCCGTTGACGATCCGGTAAGTAATTACGGAACGGCGCTCAAGGATCTGCTCGATCATGTTCCGATTCCCCGGTATCAAGTGCATCCGATGCGGGGGGATTTACCGCCCGATGAAGGAAGGGAGGAATATGAAGGAGAGCTGCGTTCCTTCTTCAATATTGCTCATGATGAAGTACCGGTCTTCGATCTTGTTATTCTCGGCATCGGTACGGACGGTCATACGGCATCCCTTTTTCCCGGTCACGATTCGCTCCATGCAACGGAAAGACTGGTCTGTGCTGTTAAAGGAGGAAACCCCGATCTGAACCGTCTCACTTTGACGATTCCCGTCCTGAATAATGCTCGACACGTTCTTTTCATCGTGGCTGGAGGAGAAAAGGCATCGGTTGTTTCAAAGGTCTTTTCCGGAGATGGTGACGGCGGAGACGTGCCGGCCGGAATGGTAAAACCTCGAGAAGGTGAACTGATCTGGCTGCTTGATCATGATGCGGCATCGCTTGTCTTACGGACGTTGAAAAAATCAGCTGAAATGCCGCATGAGGCTGAATGGCACGAGAAGGAGGGGCGCTGATGAACATCGATACCGCTCATTCCGATCAGCGGGATGACAATGCCGTGGTGCGATGTGTTGTTGCGGATTCCGACCGGCGTCAACGGGTGCGTCTTGTCGAAACGAAACAAGAGCCCTGCACAATCGTCATTTTCGGTGCCTCCGGTGATCTCACCCGGAGAAAGCTCGTGCCGGCGCTCTATCGATTGTATGCGGAAGGCGGCCTTTCCGATTCGTTTCTTATCATCGGTACAAGCAGAACGGAGATGACTCACAATGATTTCAGGAACATCATGAAGAAAGCGGTTCCGCTCTATTGCAATGTGGACCGGAAGCTCTGGGAATTTTTCGCCACCCGCCTCTTCTATACAACCGTTGAATATAATAATCCGGCAACATTCATTGACTTGGGGACATTTCTGTCATCGCTCGAGCGGGACCATAATCTGCCGGGTAACCGAATCTATAATCTGGCGATTCCACCGTCTCTGTATAAAATGACGATCCGGATGCTCGGCGAATCCGGCCTTTCCGATGAACGGAGGCACGAACAGGGCTGGCCCCGTGTCGTCATCGAGAAGCCTTTCGGGAGGGACCTGGCCACCGCCATCGATTTGAATGAAACACTCCGAGAATATTTTCACGAACGTCAGATCTTTCGAATCGATCATTACCTGGCAAAGGAAACCGTTCAGAGTATTCTCATGTTCCGTTTTGCCAATTCAATCTTTGAGCCGATATGGAACAGGAACTATATACACGATGTGAGCATCATCGCCGCTGAGTCTCTGGGAGTGGAACACCGTGCCGGATATTATGAAGAGGCGGGTGTCCTGCGGGACATGTTTCAAAATCATATGATGCAGCTTCTGTCGACAACCGCCATGGAACCGCCGTCATTGTTCGAAGCGGAACGTGTCAGGGATGAACGAGTCAAATTGTTCAGATCATTACGGCCGTTCTCACATGACCTTGATTCGGATAATGTCATACTCGGTCAATATGGCGGGGGCGTCATCGACGGGACCGAGGTCCCCGCGTACCGTGATGAACATGGGGTCAGTGCCTCCTCGCTGACCCCCACATTCGCCATGTTGACGGTTTTGATTGACAACTGGCGGTGGCAGGGTGTTCCCTTTTATCTCACATCGGGAAAACGGATGGCGCGGAAATTGACGGAAATCGTAGTCAACTTCAAGGAAGTGCCTCATTCACTGTTTCGCGCCGTACTCGGCGAGCATATCAGCGCTAACAGGCTGATCATGGGCATTCAGCCTGATGAGAGAATAACGCTGACGTTTCAGACAAAAAGCCCCGGATCCAACATTGCTCTCCGATCGGTAACCATGGATTTTAATTATCTGCAGAGCTACGAAGGACCCATTCTTGATGCTTACGAAAAGGTGCTGCTTGATGTGATCGGAGGTGATCACATGTTATTCTGGAGGCAGGACGGACTGGAGCTGACCTGGTCGTACCTGACGCCCGTTCTTGATTTTTGTGAAACCTGTGCCGAACGAAGCAGTAGACTGCAGATCTATGAGAGCGGCAGTTGGGGACCGGAGACCGCTCGAGATAAAATTTCAATTCATTCTCGCCGGATCTGAATGATTTCCCGATGATGAATTCTTCTCATTATTTGCCCCCCGCTCCCCATGTCGGCCTCATCGAGACAATCATTGGTATCCCCTCGAGATTCCTGATGATTACTGCAAGAATCCTCAGTAACCTTGCCCGGTGGCATCGGTGTCGGGGCATGATGAAAATTTCCTACTGTTCGTTGAGAGAAATGCCGATACAACATCGACGGCTGCGAAGATGGCAGGATGATATTTTGTTCTTTACCGGATCATGATTCCCTGCTAACCTTCGCGCCCTGGAATTAAATTTCTCTGAAGGGAGCAAAAAAGAGAGAATAATGGATCTGCTTAAAAAGATTGAGACAAAAGCTGCCCATATTGGAATCATCGGTCTCGGCTATGTCGGATTGCCGCTCGTTATTGAGTTCTGCAAAGCAGGATTTTCCGTGACGGGCTTTGATATTGATGCAAAAAAAGTGGAGAAGCTGAAAAAGGGTGAAAGCTATATCAAACACATCGACATAGCTCCTGTGAAGGGGCTCCTGTCGGATAAATTTTCCACAACGACCGACTTTTCGATGCTGCGGGACGTCGATTGCATCATTATCTGTGTTCCCACGCCCCTCAATAAGAACAGAGAGCCGGACATGCGGTATGTGTTCACCACGGCCGAAACGATTGCTCTCCACCTCCGGTCAGGACATCTTGTCATCCTTGAGTCGACGACCTATCCCGGAACAACCGATGAAGATCTCAAGGCAATCCTTGAAGGGTCGGGGTTGACGGCGGGACATGATTTCCACCTCGCCTATTCACCGGAGCGGGAAGATCCCAACAATAAAGACTTTAATTTGAAAACAGTGCCGAAAGTCGTCGGCGGTCTTACCCGTGACTGCCTGCAGGCGGCGAAGGCCCTGTATGATTCCATTGTCGTACGAACCGTTCCGGTATCATCGACGAAGGTGGCGGAAGCGACCAAACTTCTCGAGAACATATATCGCTCGGTTAATATCGCCCTGGTTAATGAGCTGAAAATTCTTTTCGACAAAATGGGGATTGACATATGGGAGGTCGTGGATGCGGCAAAAACCAAACCTTTCGGTTTTCAGGCTTTCTACCCGGGACCGGGACTGGGCGGACACTGTATCCCCATTGATCCGTTTTATCTTACCTGGAAGGCACGGGAGTACGAGCTGTCCACCCGGTTTATAGAAATCGCCGGACAGATCAATACCTCCATGCCGGATTACGTTGTTTCCAAAGTCATACTGGCGCTCAATGATGCCGGCAAACCAATCAAGGGGTCACGCATCCTGATGCTGGGACTCGCCTACAAGGCAAATGTGGACGATGACCGGGAGTCCCCTTCCTATCGTCTTATGGAAAAACTTGAAAATATGGGAGCGGTTGTGAGCTACAATGACCCCTATATCCCCGAGATAGGACCGACCCGGGAATATGGTCACTTTGCCGGTAGAAAGTCTGTCGACATCAGCGGGGATTACGATCTCATGCTCATCGCGACGCCGCACGATGAGTACAGAATCGTTGACTTTGCATCATTCGGGATTCCCGTCGTCGATACCCGGCATGTTATCGAAACAAAACATGATCTTTTCTATTCGGCATAAACGGGCAGACTGAGGGGCGGTGAAACGGGGATAAGGTATATAAAATCGAAATTCGAAAAACGAATATCGAAAATGAGAAATCAGTATCTGGCTGCAATGACGTGTGATTCGTCACCTGGTTAATCATGATTTGAACCCCACACCCTATACCCAATACGCTGTGTCCGTGTTATGATGTCCTTCGCCATGCTTCCGTGATCGTCAGCCTTGTGTATGACGCAGCTGTCAGGAGGAATGATCTTTAAGCCCCACCCATCAGAATCCCGTTACCCGGTAGATTTCTTCAATGCTGGTCTTTCCTTCAAGGACTTTCGTCGCGCCGTCCTGCAGGAGGGTTTTCATCCCGTGCTTGACGGCTTCCTGTTTAATTTCGTTTGCATCGGATGTTTTGAGAATAAGTTTTTTCAGATCGTCATTGAGGAGCATCATTTCAAATATGGCCGTCCTTCCCCGGTAGCCCGTTTTCATACAGGCTGAACACCCCGTGCTCCGATAGATTGTTCGGTCCTGTAACATCTGAGAGTCGATTCCAACTTTTGCCAGCGATTCGTGGTCGGGAACGTAGCGCTCCCTGCATTCAGGGCACAGCAGTCGGATCAGCCGTTGTGCAATGACGGCGACAAGGGACGATGATACGAGAAAAGGTTCCATGCCCATATCGATAAGACGGGTGATTGAGCTTGCCGCGTCGTTCGTATGAAGCGTTGAGAAAACAAGGTGTCCCGTCAGTGAAGATTGTATGGCTATTTCAGCGGTTTCTCCGTCTCGGATTTCTCCGACCAGGATAACATCGGGGTCCTGCCGTACGATCGATCGAAGACCTCTGGCGAAGGTTAGGTCGATCTTGGGATTGACCTGTATCTGTCCGATGCCGTCGATCTGATATTCGATGGGGTCCTCAATGGTGATAATGTTGACATCGGGGTTGTTCAGTGTGGAAAGGACCGCATAGAGGGTCGTCGTTTTGCCGCTTCCCGTCGGTCCGGTGACCAGGATGATCCCGTGAGGAGAGTGAATGACAGTATTTAGTTGTTTCAACCTGTTATCGTCAATACCCAGGTCGGTCATTTTCAGGATGATGCCTGTCTTGTCGAGAAGTCTTAGAACAATACGTTCCCCGAAGGCCGTGGGGATGATGGAAACGCGGATATCGATGAGTTTGTCGCCGATTTTTATGTCGATCCGCCCGTCCTGAGGCAGTCGTTTTTCAGCGATATTGAGCTTTGCCATAATCTTGATTCGAGACGCCAGGGATGATTGAATTCCCTTGGGCACATCCATTATATTGTACAATACACCGTCGATACGATATCTCACGATAAGAGACTTCTGGAACGGTTCGATATGAATGTCACTGGCCCGGGCCTTGACTGCTCGTGACAGCATGAGATTGACCAGTTTTATTACCGGTGCACTGCTTGTATCATCAAGCAGGTCGGCTGTTTCCTCAATTTCCGAGATAATACTGTCCGGCGATTCTCCATTCATGTCATGAATGAATTCATCTTCCGAATCGTGTCCCATATCGTACGCGACGTTTATTGCGGAAAGGATTGCCGTCCTGGTGGCAAGAACCATGCGGGCGCCGCCCACATTGAGAATGCGTTTTAAATCGTCAAAAGCCTGAAAGTTTGACGGGTCGTTTACCGCGATTACAGGTCCTTCCGTTGATACCAGCGGAACCATCCTGTACTTTTTCAGAAATTGAATCGATATGTGTTTGGTGAAATCAATATCAAGATTATTCATCGGCAATTCAGGCAAATATGGTATATGAAATTCCTCTTCCATGGCATGGAGAAGGTCGGTTTCGGCGATTCCCTTGTGCTGGGTCAGTATATCTACCATCCCGTCTCCCTTTGCCGCCCGTAGGTTCCGGACTTCTTCAGCAATGTCGTCGGAAAGGCCGTATTTGGCAAGATTTCTGTTTGAATAAAATGACTCAGGATTAATTTGCATTTCTCATATACACCTTGATTTCTATTTATCCTCTCGGGGAATTTGAAAAAACCTGCGGTGAGGCGAAGGCGTCAGTCGCGCCGTGGCGGGTCTGAAACCATCGAATCACCCGCTCTTCAATCTCCCTGCTCCGGGCCGTGGTGTTTATTTCCAATGATTTTTTTTGATAACACCTTCTCTGACACTGTCGAGATCTTCATGCTTTTCTTTTAACAGCTCTGTCGCTTCGATCGGGTTTTCAATAATATGGGGTGTAATGAAGATATACAGATTTGTTTTCTCCCGCCGCTCGCTCCGGTATTTGAAGAGCCATCCCAGCAGTGGAACATTGCCCAGACAGGGAACCTGGTAGGTGGTTTGCGTAATATCGTCACCGACGAGGCCGCCGATAACAATGGTGTTCGTGTCTTTTATTGATACCGCTGTCTTTGCTGTTCGTTTCAGGGTCGTTGGTCGATCCGCCGACGTGTCGGTGTCGACAAGCTTTGTCACTTCCTGGTAGATATTCAGGCGGACGTACCGTTCCTGGCTGATCTGTGGTGTTATCTTGAGCGTGACGCCTACATCCTTGTATTCATAGGAGCTGTAGTCGACATTTGCCGACGAGGTTTCCGCCCTTGTCTGGTAGGGGACGTTTTTCCCCACGTAGAGTTCAGCCTCTTGATTATCGAGCGTCAGAATCTGTGGTGTCGACAGGATGTTGACGTCCTTGTCCTTTTGGTATGCATTGAATATGGCGCCGAGACTGGGAAACGTCAGGCCGCCGATGGAAATCGATTCGCCGAGGACGCCCACGGAAAATCCTTTCGGCAAGTTGACCTGACCGGCACTTGTTGTTGTAACCAGGCTGCTGTCTCCTCTGAACGATCCGGCGCCGATTTTCACTCGGCCTTGTGAAATGTATTCTCCCGCCGTCCACTCGGCGCCGATGCTGAAATCTTTATCCACATTGACTTCCATGATCAGCGCTTCGATGTATACCATGGGTCGGGGCACGTCGAGCTGCTTGATGATGTCTTCAATGACGATATAGTCATCCCGGGCGGCTGTGATGATCAGCGTATTGGTGGCTTTATCCGGCACGATCTGCATGTCTTTCGAGATAACGGGGGTTTTACCTTTTTCCTGCGGTGTATCCGTCTTGGAAGGAAGATTCATCAGAACCTTGGTCAGCTCTTCCGAATCGGCGTTCTGCAGACGGTAGACCCGGACTTTTGCTTCGCCTTTCGGAATCTCCTTGTCGAGAAGTTTTATCAACTCCCTCAGACGATATGTGTCGATTTCGCTTGCAAGCGTTATGATGGTATTCGTCCGGTCGTCGGAAACGATTTTGATGGGTGGCGCAAGAGAGCCTTTCTGTGTTCTGGCTGCATCATGAAAAATAAGACCTAATGACTTGGTCGTTTCAGCCGCCGATGCGTACATGAGAGGAATGACTGAAATTTGTTCCTCGGTTCCCTCGATGTCGAGAGCCTTGACGATCGTAAGGAGTCTCTGGATATTGGAAAGAAGGTCGGTTACGATGATCATTCCCGTCGGGGGATATGATAGAATAACGCTCGACTTTGATACCAGCGGGGTGAGGATTTTTTTCATCTCTTCGGGATTCGCGTATTTCAAAGAGATAATTTGCGTGACGATCCTGTCATCGGGGGTAATCGCCTCTCGTTTCAGGCGGGTTTCGATGTTTTTCTCTTTTGCATCCCGGGAAGGTATTATTTTTATGATGTTTCCCGCGGGAACGGCAGCGAATCCGTGAACATCAAGAACGGATTCGAATACCTTGTATGCTTCCCTCAGCGATATCTTCCCCGGCGAGACGATCGTGACGTTTCCACGGACAGCTTTATCGATAACAAAGTTCTTGCCGGTAATTTCACTGATAAATTTTATAAAGACGTTTATGTCCACATCGTTGAAATCTATTGTCACTGATGCTGCTTCGTTCGGCTTAAGGGCAGGTGTGACCGATGTAGCAACCGGATTTTCCTCGCCGGTTACGCGGGCGCCGATGGCGGGCGCAGCGGTGCAGATTATGGAAAGTGCAAGGATAACAGATACGAGCATCGCTGACGTCCATCGTGATGATGTTTTCATAAAATTTAATCGTTTTCTGTCTGGTGCGGCCAAACCTTTATTTCTTATTTACTATCGGTTTTTGATTCCCCGGACGCAAGTGTTTCTATAGTTTCTTTTGACGGAAGAACCAGTTTCTGGCCCGGGTAGACGACATCCGAGCTGTGCAGTTCCGGGTTAAGGGTTTTCATGACCGTAATAATTCCGGGTACAACGGCATCGGATACCCCGTAGTATTTCCTTACGATATCGAAGACCCACTCTCCTTTTTTCACGATATACACTCCTTCCGCTTCCGGTACAACGGCAGCCGATGTCCCCATCAGTTCAGCGAATTCGGGTGTATATCGTAACCTGTTTAAGTCTCTATCATTTTTTGCCCAGTTTTTCACATCCTTTTTTAGGGAGATGGCTTTTTTCAGATACGCGAGACCCTCCACCGTATTTCCTGAAAGTGTATGAATACAGGCAAGATTGTAATAAGGATCCACGTAATCGTTGTCGATACTGATGGCATTCTGGAATAACTGCCGGGCATCCTGATATTTGTTCTGCGACATGTATATGACGCCGAGATTATTCATGGCAGCGACATACTGAGGGTCGATCTTCAGAACACTGGCATAAAGTCGTTCCGCCATGACCTGATTGTTGGTTTTCTGATAGGCGAGGGCCTGCTCGTATAATTGGCTGGGGTCGGGAGTCATAACGACAGGTTGCACTGTTACGGGTTCCGGATCTTGCTGCCGGGAAGTCTCCTCGCCGACGACGGGCGGCTGGAATGACGAAGCCGCCGGCGATGCCCCTGACGATTGCAGAGGGGCCTCTGCCTGAGACATCGGCGTCTCTGCCGTGGGAGGTTGAGCGGGAGATGCCGTCTTCCCCGGCTCATTGGACGACTGCCTCATGTCCGATTCCCGTTGTTTCGGGGGCTGAACCGGTTGTACCGTTGTGGATGATGTGTCGTGTGGAGTCATGGGTTGTGCCGTCGACCTCGACGGTTCGGCATCCTTTTGAGCGATGACATGGCGCATTGGTTCTTCTCCGTCGCCTGTTCCTCTCTGCAGGTAATACGCCGCAGTGATTCCCGCGATGATAATACACACTGTCGTTAAAATGACGGGGATTCTCCATCGGGATCCATTCCGCCGCGCTTCGCCTTCATGTCCGTTCAGAAATTCACGATACCGCCGGTACAGGGTGTCTTTCTCTTTCTGGGCTTTTTTCAGTGCTTCATTAATATAGCTCATGGTGCGCTCTTCCATGAGGATACTATATATGCAATATTATCGCTGTTTATAATACCCAGTAATGCCAGGATGATAACGAAGAAAAACACATACAGCAGGGCATTCCACCACGGTGATGTGAACCCGTGTCTGTGGCTGAGGATATGCCGACCTCCCACATCGTGAGCCGCCTGTTCGATAATCCCGGCATCTATCTCACGGTTATCTTTCGTATATGCAATCAGCAGAGCCCGATCGCAGATGGTGTTGATTCTTCGAGGTATGCCTTTTGAGAAAACATAGAGTGCGTTGTATGCTCCCGTTAAAAAACGGGGAGTATTATTCGTCCCGCCTGCGACAACGAGGCGATGTTCAACATAGTTCGAAACCTGACTTCGGTCAAGCGGTTCTATGTCATATCTGACGGTAATCCGCTCGTTGAGCTGTTTCAACAGGGGGGCGTGCAATAGATCATCCAGTTCCGGCTGTCCGAGCAGAACGATCTGCAAAAGCTTTTCCTTCTCAGTCTCGAGGTTTGAAAGCATCCTGATCTGTTCCAGCGTTGTGAGGGGAAGATTCTGACTTTCGTCGATAAGCAGGACGGCGTTCTTTCCCGCAGTAAAATTTTCGAGCAGGAAGGAATTCAGCGCATCGATGTACCGCTTTTTCGATTGTTCTCCCGGTTCAATCATGATTCCGAATTCCTGAATGATTGTTTCCAGAAGATCCAGATCGGAGATATAGGAGTTGAATATCAATGCAGTCGAAATCGAATCACTGAGCATTGAGAGGATCGCTCTGCAGATAGTCGTCTTTCCCGTACCGATTCCTCCCGTTATAACAATAAATCCCTTTTTCTCGTTAATTCCGTAAATGAGATGGTTCAAGGCTTCACGGTGTTGAAGGCTTAAATAAAAAAATTTCGGATCCGGTGTCACGTTGAACGGATTTTCTTTTAGACCGAAAAAAGATGTGTACATATGGTATTATACTCTGTCATTCTCTTCCGGCATCAAGGTGCCTCAGCGGAAGCTTGTGTCAACCCTTCCTTTGCAGTATTTCCGGTGCCTTACTGGAAGACATACCGTACATCTTCCTCTTTTCCTCTCCGTTTGATGTTGAGAGTAACTTCCGCGCCGCTCTTCATTGTGCTGTAAAGGTCAAGCATCTTTTCTGCGCTTTGCAAGGCTTCACCGTTGACCCCTCTGATGACATCTCCGTTTTTCAATCCCATCTTTTCGAATATGCTTCCCGGTTTTATCTGGCTGACCATGAAACCATCGGGCTTTCCTCCTGAAAAGTAAGGTCGGACGCGCACCTGAGTGAGCATGTCGTTCATGTTCTGAAATGCGCTGTCGATGTCGGCTTTGCTCACCTGTATGGAACCGCCCGCCTGTCCCTGGGCGACACTGCCTTGTGCCGGCTTCGATTGTCCCGCATAGGTTTCCTTCATGAGCAATACTTCATCCTTGCCGCCGATTCTCAAAATGACCTTGCCCTTCAGGATTTTGATTATCGTGGCATCCGCAACGGGATCACCGACTTTGAACAGTCCCTGCTTCCGCTTTTTCTTTTCCTCTATAACGGCATAGTCGAAGTCACCGGTTCCCGATACCGTGCCGATCAGTTCAAGATCAAGTTTCGTCGGTTCAAGCTCTTCCACATTTATCTGCACATCAGCCGTTGCCGTTCTTTCCGAACCGAAAAGATTTCTTTCCGAAATCGGTGTGTACGTGCTTGGCGGCGGCTTCGGTACTGCCGTATAACCTTTTGATTTATTTATGGTAGATGCCTTCACCGTCCCGCCGAGCAGTTGCATGGCAACCGCCTTGTAGAAGATATCTACGGAAAAATACGACAGGGCGGTTATCACCATGAGGGTAAGTACTGTTCGATATGATGTCTTGATCGTCATCTTATCTCACCTCACGCTTGGTGTCGGATTATCGAGGGTGCCGCGAAGAATCACTGTAAGGGCTTTTCCAAGCGCCGGGAGTTCCGCCTTCCCCGTAAGGTTAAGTCGGCTCTTCATTATGTCGGGAGTCAAGTAAATGTTTCCCGAAAGCGTACCCCGAAGTTGCTGACCGACGAGTTCCGCCTGATTTATCTTCAGTATTCTGTCCTTCAGGGTCATGGTTGCCTTGATGGTATCAAAATCGATTTTATCAAAGCCGAATATGTTATTAAGGAGCTGGACGCTGCCGTTCTCAAGCAGTAAGTCGGCGCTTCCGCTGCCTTTGATGACTTCATCGGTGCCGTCGTATGTCACGTTCCCCTTCATCGTGCCGGTTATGCTGCGGTGTATCATTGATGCCAGATACAGACATTTTCCCACATTGATTTTCTCCCCGTCGGCATGGATCTTCATGAAAGATTCCTCCGAACCATTCTTGAAGCCGATTTCCCCCTGAATGCCCCCATCGTAAGCGAGAGTGCGGACAGACAGTACCGTCGTTCCCGTCAGAATCCCCTTTATGGATGGGCTGACGGTAATACGATCCGCCTTCAAGGGAGATTCGGGATACCGGGGAGACCGCAGCGACACACTTGCCATGTCCAGCGCCGGTGGAAATCCCAGTGTTACCGTACCGATGGAAAGAGCCATATCGGGAATTCTTTTTGTGAAGGTCGACATGATGTGCCGTTCCAGAACCTTCGACGGAAACAAACCGTAGAGAAACACGATCGTGATCAGAACGGTATATGCGACGTAGGCGACGATTCTCTTCTTCTTCATTGATAACATTGCTTTTATCGTATTTTCGAACGATGCCCTTTGGTTCCGGGGGGCACCGTCTGGTGCCGTATCGTATCCTGCACCATCCATTTTTGCTGTCGGATCGATCAGGTACCGTGCCTGTTACCCGTCAGCATGGTCTTTCGAGACAATCTGACAGAAACATCATTCATTCAAAGGTATGTCAGTGCATGAATCAACACCGTAAGATACTGTTGACTCCTGCTGCTCTGTTTGATCGAGATTCTTTTGACCTGAACCAGTTCTCTCGGCGATTCAATGAAGTATAAATAATCGACAAGCTGTTTCAAGGTGATTTCTTCCAGTTTCATTTCCACCGAGGATTCCCTGTATGGCCCCGTATCAGTCGCTGTGGACGGTTTCATATAGGTAATATTCGTCTTGACGCCGGCACGCCCCGCCTGCTTTTCCAGGAAAGAAAACAGGGTGAAATCCTTGTCCCTCCGGGTCAGAGCCGTTGTAATATAGTCGGCATTATCCCTGAATGTCTGATAGTCAGCGCTCAGTTCGGTTATTTCCTTCAGCCTCCGTTCGTTTACGTGAATTGACCGCTTCATCTTTGCTTTTGCATCGAAGAGCGGAAGCAGGAGAAACTGTATCAACAGAAAGAGAACGACGGCAGACGTCCCTGTAAGGACATAAAACTTCTCTCTCTTTGTGAATGTAATCTGTGATAATAATTTCTTCATGTTTCTGCACGCCTCCTCATCTCGTTATGGTGCCGGAGCCGGATCGGTCCGGACGAGAGGCGGACCTTTCGATACATCCATTCTGACATCAAAACCGACCCGGCTCCCCTTCTTGATGAGATTGGCCGAACTGATCTTGACGTTGGCGAACAGGGTCGACTTATCGAGGGCGTTCTTGACTCCATCAACTGTGTTGAAGTTGTCTGTTTCCCCTTTGATTTCAACAATATTTCCGTTGATGGTAAAGCTGTTTATGAGCAGATCAATAAATGGGGGAATCTGTTGCGATATTGCATTAAGAATATCCAGCACCGTTGGTCCCGAGCCTGCGGGTGACAGGCCGCTCGATGTTTTTCGCATGTCATCGATAGACGTTTTCATTTGTTGAACCGGGTCGACGACTCTCGTCACGCCGGGCATGGTTTCCATGAATATTGTATGGATGGCGCTTTTCAACTGATCCGCATATAACCGGTCGTGTCGATAATCCATGAAGATGTCGATTCCCATGAGGACGGCAATGGCGATCAACACGGCTGCGACGGATTTTATATTTTTCTTGAAAATGTCATATTTTCGCTGCGGTTCGAATTCCCCGGCGGCATAATTGAATCCGGCGGCTTTTTTGATGCCCCGGGTTGCCAGGGCGAGGGCTCTGTTCATGACCGGTGGGTTCCATTGCCGCTTGATTTCGCCGTTCAAGTGGATCGTGCCGATTGTTGAGACATCAGCCGGTTCTGTCGGCACGGAGAAAAAAGCTTCTATTTCCTGTTTCAGCAGAGAGTCAGCCGCGCCGCTTCCGGTCAGATAGATGGGTCCGAGTTTTTCGTTAAGGTCGCCTCGCAATCGGAGCAGATTGAGTGTAGTGTCCACGTCTTGCAGGAATTTCCGGCATGCTTTGGAATAGACGATGTCGGTTGCCGGTACCGATGATGTTGTTCCGGTTCCGGTGCCTGCCGCCTCGCGCAGGGTGTCACCGCCATAGGAATAGTGACGTATATGGAGAATTTTTTCATTTGTGAAAATAATACACGCCGTGTCCTGAGAGTCAATGTCAACCAATAATCCGTATTCACCGGGATTAATGACGTGCATAAGCCTTAAGGCAATCGGCACGGCGTCTATATCAATAATGAGGGCCTCGTGATGGTTTTCCCGGAGTATGTGAACGAGATTCCTCAAGTGAGCAGTCGGGATCGCCGCGGCAAGAAGGTTCGACCGGTCCGTCTGGTCAATCACGAGGTAATCGATCGTTACATCGTCGACGGGATAGGGGAGCATCGGTTCAAGCTCATAGGGGATCGTCTGAAGAATATTTTTCTTTCCGGTGAACGGCAGGTGAACGGTGCGGAAACAACAGTAACGGGCCGGCAGTGATGTTATGCAGACGCCACCGCCTGCCGTGTTTCCCTCGAATAATTTCTTCAGGGCGCTATCGACACCGCCCGATTTTTCAATGTTGATAACCCGGATATCGTCAACTTCATACGACGCGGAACTGCCGGTGACGTGAACGGCTGTAATCGTTTCGTATCCGATATCGAGTCCGAGTATTTTCCCGGGCATCAGTCTACCTTCCAAGACAAGACGGTTGCTGTTCTATTGGTTATGGATCGTTTGATAACGCCGGTTATCCGCTTTTTCATTGAGCCCGCCTGTCCCGTCGAGATGATAGTGAACACGTCGCTTTGTACGGTGATGAGATTCCGGTCGATCGTCACGGCATCCATTCCCGTTACATCCTTATACCATGAAGTATCTGAGAGGTCATTGCTTTCGTTTCGTCTGAATTCATCCATGTCCGCGGCCATCTCAGCGGTTATTCCATCTGCGAGAGCCCTGAGGATCATCGGGCGGGCAGTGTTGATATTTATTTTACCCTCGCTGTGAATGGTTACATAATGTCTCAACCCGGGAGTTTTCTCCGAACCGTAGAAAAGATCCCTGGTAATCCCCTTTATCTTCAAAAGTTCGTCGATCGAGTCGAGCGGTCCGTTTTTACAGGGATACGGTGTGTCCAGTCCTTTGTAATAGGAGTTTTCCGCACCGAATCCGGTTGGCTCGTCGTCTGCATCGATCCAGTCCTTTATGGCATCCACAATATCACGGACCTGCTGTTCGTCAAGATTAAATTCATCCGATTCCAGAAATCGGAGCATCAGTTCCTTTATCGCATTATTATAATCGGTTCCTTCAACCAGTTTATTGATCGGTAGTTTTCCCGATTCGTCCTCGATAAAGAGAATAAAAGACCCCCGGCTGAAGAGTGCCTCCGACATCGCGGAGATTAAATCTGCATTCGCCCAGTCCTCGGTGAGCGAGTCTACATTATTATCATCCTCGATCAGAATGGCCTCGGCTCCGTTGAATCCCGATTTGGCGATATACGAGAGCATGATGCCGTCACCTATATTCGCCGCCTCCTGAATTTCGGCGCGCGAAGCCACGTTCAGTTGAATCGTTACGGCGACGATAACGCTGATCATTAATAGAACGAGTACCAATGCGATACCACGATTAGTCGGATTCTGTCGCATCATCGACTCCTGCCGTGGGGATATATACCTTCGTCACAAAAGCGTAAGGGTTATCCTTGTTATCGGGGTTGATAAAATTCAATGAGATCGAGACAATAGCCGGTGCCCTGTCTTTATGGCTATCGGAACCGGAATCCCACGTTTCAAATGATTCACCCTTCTCGTCATAAAAAGTATAGATTATCGATTGAAGCCGGTTACAGAGAATATGCCCGCCCGAATCGTGGGTTTCGCTCTCGTCATCTCCGCTGTGAAGCCTGTCCGTTCTTATCAGGATGCCGCCGGTATCTTCCGATTCTTTGGTAACGGTATAGGAAATCGAGGCGGCACCCGACGTACCCCGATTATCGAAGCTGATATGGGCCAATGACAGAAAGGAGAGATTCATGAATTCACGTTCCCCTGACTCACCGGTCGTCGAGACGAATGAGAAGGCGCCGTCGTATCCGCACATCGATGCAAGATCTTCAGACATCCGGGTCAGCGCAGTCCGGGCCATGCCATAGACCTCGTCACTGTATCTTGTCTGGTTGATGATGCGAAATGTCCCGGTGTAGGCGGCATAGACCGTTGTCAGGACCATTGACAATATGATAATGGCGACAAGTATTTCCAGAAGGGTGAACCCGGCCCTCCCTCCGCGAGGAGCAGCGTGAATTTCCGCTGCAGATACGAAATGTTTCCGCAAATGCCTTCCTCCCTCAGGGCGAAACATAACGGTAAAGGACGAGGGTGTAGGTATTGTTTGATGCCATGCGTTCATTCCTGACCGTCACATCGATTTTTTTGATCGTGTCCATGTGCGTGCCCTCAACGGTAGAGCGCCACGAATAACCGGGATAGTCGTCACCAAAGTCGCCGCTTCCAGAGACGAGATTTCCAGGAACTGCTGCTTCCATTTCCGTCATCTTGCTCTGGGCAAGCAGGGAAGCCGTTGTCAAGAAACGGGATTCGCTTGCCATGGAAATGCTCTGCGATTGCGACTGAAACACCACAACCAATGCTATGGCAAGAATGGCCATGGCAATCATGACCTCCAGAAGTGTAAATCCCGCTGTCCCTCTCATGTCTTTTTCCGTTTCAGTTTCGGTAGGTCCCGTATGTTCAACGCCGGTGGCGCAACCCGTGGGGCATTACCCTTCTATCATGATCCACATGCTTTTTCAATGCTACATTAGGGCTTGCTGAAAAAGTCATAATCCACACATTCATCATCAGGCAAGGCATGATACCGTTTATATTACACACCAAGCGCCATACTCCTGATCAGGCATAAATGCTGCCTGATGATG